>JALRCL010000607.1 GCA_023268575.1 Patulibacter sp. | reverse complement strand
GCGACGCTGCTGAGCGCCGAGCTCGAGGACCCCGGGCAGCTCGGGCGGATCGTCCGGGACGCCGCCGGTGCCGTGACGAAGGTCGTCGAGACGAAGGCCGCCGGCGACGCGACGGCCGAGGAGCGCGAGATCCGCGAGGTGAACGCCGGGGTCTACTGCTTCGCCGGCGACGCCCTGCGCAGCGCGCTGCCCCGCGTCGGCGACGCGAACGCCCAGGGCGAGCGCTACCTGCCGGACACGCTGGGGATCCTCCGCGACGACGGCCGGCGCGTCGGCGCCCACGTCGCCGCCGACCCCGACGTCGTGCTCGGCGTGAACGACCGGCTCGAGCTCGACCGCGTGCGCGAGATCGTGCAGCGCCGGATCCACGACGCGCACCTCCGCGCGGGGGTGACGATCGTCAACCCGGCCTCGACCGTGATCGAGCGCGACGTGACGATCGCCCCGGACGCCCGGATCGAGCCGGGCTGCGTGCTGCGCGGCCGCACGACGATCGGCGAGCGCGCCGTCGTCGGGCCCCACACGACGACGGTCGACGCGACGATCGGGGACGACGTCTCCGTCGTCCACAGCCACGTGGTCGAGGCGGTCGCCGAGGCCGGCGCGACGATCGGCCCGTTCGCGTACCTGCGGCCCGGAACCGTGCTGCGCCCGAAGGCGAAGGCCGGGACGTTCGTCGAGATCAAGAACAGCGACATCGGACCCGGCTCGAAGGTCCCGCACCTCTCCTACATCGGCGACGCCGACGTCGGACCGGGCACGAACCTCGGGGCGGCGACGATCACCGCGAACTACGACGGGCATCGCAAGCACCGCACGACGGTCGGCGCCGACGTCAAGACGAGCGTCGACACGACCCTCGTCGCGCCGGTCGCCGTCGGCGACGGCGCCTACACGGCGGCCGGCAGCGTCATCACGAAGGACGTCCCGGCCGGGGCGCTCGGGATCGCCCGCGAGCGGCAGCGCAACGTCCCCGGGTACGCCGAGCAGGTCGCGGCGCGCCGCGCGGCCGAGGACTGACCCGCGCGGGGCCGTGGCCGCCGGCCGGCCCCTGGCGCCGAGCCTGCGTCCCGAGCCCTGGGGGCGACCGCGGGACGGACGGGCGTTCGATGCGGGGCCCCGTCCGGCTGGACGCCGGGGTGGCGCGCGCGCACTCCTGGGCCCGGTCCGGCTACGCTGCTGGACGCGGCGGTCGCCCGAGGGCACGCCGGCCGACCCCTCGCCCCGGACCTGGACCCTGCACGTGAGCGCGATCCTGCCGACCGCCGACACCGGCACGAGCCTCCCGCTCGGCTACGACAAGCGACTGATGCTCTTCAGCGGGCGCGCCAATCCGGCGCTCGCCGAGGCGATCGGGCGGCGCCTGGGCGTCGACCCGGGCCCGATCACGCTGAAGACCTTCTCCAACGGGGAGGTCTACTGCCGGTTCGACGAGTCGATCCGCGGCGCCGACGTCTTCCTCGTCCAGCCGACCTGCGGCAACCCCGAGACGGGGATCAGCGCCAACGACGCGCTGATGGAGCTGCTCGTCATGATCGATGCCGCCGTCGGCGCGTCGGCGCACCGCGTCATCGCGGTGACCCCGTGGTACGGCTACTCGCGCCAGGACAAGAAGTCCGCGCCGCGCGAGCCGATCTCCTCCC
>JALRCL010000529.1 GCA_023268575.1 Patulibacter sp. | reverse complement strand
CGGTGACCCTCGGCTTCGCGGACGGCGCCAGCGTCGAGCTCGCTTCCGACGACCCCCGCGTGCGTACGTTCCGGGCCGCGGCTGCCGCGCTGCTGGACGCCCCGCACCGCTGAGCCTGCCTCGTCACGCACCTGCACACCGACCATGCCGATCCCGCCGCGATCGCCGAGGCGCTCGCTCCCGACGGCGTCGTCCTGCGGCCGCACCCCGACCCGGGGGCCGGCCCGCTGGAGGCGGCCGCGCTCGCCGAGGCCGAGCGCGGGCTCGCGGCGCTCGCGCAGTCCGTGGTGGCGCTCGCGCCGTGGGAGCGCCACGAGGTCGGGCCGTTCACGATCACAGCGCTGCCCGCGGTGGACGGGTTCGGCGATCCCCAGGTCGGCTGGCACGTCGCCGGCGGTGGCGCCTCGCTCGTGCACGGCGGCGACACGCTCCTGCACGGCTGGTGGTGGTCGGTCGTCGAGCGCCTCGGTGCTCCGGACGTCGCGCTGCTGCCGGTCAACGGCGCGGTCATCTCGCTGCCGCATCGCCAGCCGGCGAGCACCCGCCCGGCGGTGATGACGCCGGAGGACGCCGTCGTGGCGGCTCGGGCGCTGCGCAGCACGCTCGTGCCGATCCACGACGTCGGGATCGACGCGCCGCCGCGCTACGTGCCGATCGCGGACCCGACCGCGCGGGCGGTCGTCGCCGCGGAGGCCGCAGGGGTGCCGATCCTCGTGCTCGGCACGGGGGAGGAGCTGGCGCTCGAGGACGTCCGGCGGAGGATCCCGACGGTACGCTGACGCCGGCTGACGGGCCGGACCCCGGGGCGGCCCCGACGGACCGCCGCCGGGGCCGACGGCCTGATCCGGCCGACGGCCCCGGCGGGCGCCCGCTGATGTGCGCGATCGCCGCTGACCAGGCCGACGGACTGACTGCGGCTGGCGGACCGTTCCCGCCACCCGGCCACTCCGCCACTCCGCCACCCGGCCACGGGGCCACTCGCCGACCGGGCCACTCGGCCTCGGGCCACCAGGCCGACAGCGTCCGGCGGTCCGTCGCCGGGCCGCCGGACGACCACCCACGTCCGGCCGACGCGGCGCGTCGCACGGAGGCCCGTGCCTCGGTCCCTCCGGGCGAGCGGGTCGGCGTCGCCGAGCGTGGGCGATGCCGACCCGCGCCTCGTCCGAGACGGGAGACGCCTGTGACCGGCCCGCCGACGGGCCGGTCGCAGCGGACGGGCTACGCCGGGTAGCCGCTGATGTCGTGATCGCCGTGCCCGTGCAGCTGGGCCAGCGACGACTGAAACGCCTGCAGCTCCTCGGGCGCGATCGCGTACGTGTGCTCGCGCGCCGGGAACTCGCCCTGCCGGACCTCGGTCGCGTAGCCGCGGACGGCCTCGACCATCTGCCCGTGCAGGTGGGCGTACTGCTTGACGAACTTCGCGGTACGGCCCTCGAGCAGCCCGAGCAGGTCGTGCCACACGAGCACCTGACCGTCGGTCGAAGCGCCCGCGCCGATCCCGATGACCGGGATCTCCAGCAGCGGCATCAGCTCGTCGGCGACGGCGGCGGGGATCGCCTCCAGGACGAGGGCGCAACAGCCCGCCTCCTGGAGGGCCAGCGCGTCGGCGACCATCCGGGTCGCCTGCGCGGCGCTCTTGCCCTGCGCCCGCAGGCCGCCGAGGGCGGTCGCCGTCTGCGGGGTGAGGCCGAGATGCCCGACGACGGGGATGCCGGCCGCGACGATCGCCCGAGCGCGGTCGACCATGACGCCGCCCCCCTCGAGCTTC
>JALRCL010000363.1 GCA_023268575.1 Patulibacter sp. | reverse complement strand
CCCTCTTCCGCTCGACGCTCCGACCGAGCGGCGCAGAGCACCACGCGCTCGAGCGCGTCCCGCTCTCCTGACGCCAGCTCGCCCGAGACCCGGCGGTGCCGCGCGCCGAGGACGCCTGGACGGCCCGCCGACGGTGCTGGTCGGCGAGGTCCACCGTGCGGGCCGTCGCCGACCCGCCCTCCGCGAACGTCCGCCGGGCCCCTCCCTCCCGGGCGCCCGCTCGCGGCCGGCGCCCGGCGTGGCGCGCTAGGCGATCGAGGGCGCGCCCTGCGGCAGCTCGGCGAGCGCGCGGTCGCGCTCCTGGGCGGAGAACTCCGGGTCCTCGAGGTCGCCCGCGAGGTACGCGTCGTAGGCGGCGAGGTCGAAGTGCCCGTGACCGGAGAGGAGGAAGAGGATCACGCGCTCCTCGCCCGCCTCGTCCGCCTGCTGGGCCTCGATGAGCGCCGAGCGGACCGCGTGCGCGGACTCCGGCGCGGGGATGATGCCCTCGGTCCGGGCGAAGGTCAGCGCCGCCTCGAACGTCTCGTTCTGGCGTACCGCTCGGGCCTCGACCTCGCCGGCCTTCACCATCGCCGAGAGCAGCGGCGCCATGCCGTGGTAGCGCAGGCCGCCCGCGTGGACCGGCGGCGGCACGAAGCCGTGGCCGAGCGTGTGCATCGGCAGCAGCGGCGTCAGGCCCGACGCGTCGCCGAAGTCGTAGCCGTACACCCCCTGCGTGAGGGTCGGGCAGGCCGCGGGCTCGGTCGCCACGAACCGCGTCGACAGGCCGCGGCGCTGCTTCTCGCGCCACCAGGGGAAGGCGATGCCGGCGAAGTTCGAGCCGCCGCCCGCGGACGCCAGGACGACGTCGGGGGTCTCGCCGGCGATCGCGAGCTGGGCGATCGTCTCCTGCCCGATGACCGTCTGGTGCAGCAGGACGTGGTTGAGGACCGAGCCGAGCGAGTAGTTCGTGTCGGGGCGCTGCGCGGCGAGCTCGACGGCCTCGGAGATCGCGATGCCGAGCGACCCGGTGTCGAACGACGCGTTCGCCTTGCCGGCCTCGGTCCGGTCGCTCGGCGAGCGGTGGACCTCGGCGCCCCACGTGCGCATCATCGAGCGGCGGTAGGGCTTCTGGTCGAAGCTCGACCCGACCATGTAGACCTCGACCTCGAGGCCGAACATCGAGCCGGCGAACGCCAGCGAGCTGCCCCACTGCCCGGCGCCCGTCTCCGTCGTGAGCTTCGTGATCCCGGCCTGCTGGTTGTAGTAGGCCTGCGGGATCGCGCTGTTGGGCTTGTGCGACCCGGCGGGCGAGACGCCCTCGTACTTGTAGTAGATGCGGGAGCGCGTCCCGACGGCCTCCTCGAGGCGCCGCGCGCGGTACATCGGCGTCGGTCGCCAGAGGCCGAGGGCCTCGCGGACCGGCTCCGGGATCCGGATCTCGTGCTCGGCGGAGACCTCCTGCTCGATGACCGCCGGCGGGAAGATCGCCGAGAGGTCGTCGGGGCCGGCGGGCTGCATCGTCGCCGGGCTCAGCGGCGGCAGCGCGCCGCCGGGCAGCTCGGGCAGGACGTTCACCCAGGACGTCGGGATCTGGTCCTCGGCGAGCAGGATCTTCGTCGGGTCGGCCATGCGGGTGCGGTCCTCGCGGTCGGGGTGGCTCGCGCGCCAGGCCCCCCGCGGACGGGCGGACCGTGGTTGCGCGCTCCGCGATCCTATGGCGCTGCCGGGGTGCGCCGGGACCGTACGCCGCATACCGGTGGACGCCAGTGGACGTCCGTCGGCGTCACGGGTGGCGCACGGCGTGCCGGCCGCGCTCGGGGCGGGCGAGGCGCGCCCGGCGCACCGCCCTTCGGCGGCGGGCGGCCGTGGACGGGAACGCGCCACGATGCCCGTTCCGGACCGTTCGCCGATGACTCCGAGGGCCGAACGGGGTCTCGGACCGTGACCGGTTCACCACTCCCCGCTCGAGGACCCTCCCATGACCCGCATCCGCGTCGACAACGCCATCTCCGTCGACGGCTTCACCGCCGGCCCCAGCCAGAGCCTCGACGCGCCGCTGGGCATCGGCGGCGAGCGCCTGCACGCCTGGCAGTTCGCCGTGCGGGAGTCCGGCGAGGTCCAGGCCGACGTCGAGGTCTTCGGCGAGCACTTCGCCGGCGTCGGGGCCTACGTCATGGGGCGCAACATGTTCGGCGGGGGTCCCGGTCCGTGGGCGACGGACGAGCCGTGGGAGGGCTGGTGGGGTCCCGAGCCGCCCTACCGCGTTCCGGTGTTCGTCCTGACCCACCACCCGCGCGAGCCGCTGACCCTCGGGGACACGACCTTCACGTTCGTCACCGAGGGCCCCGAGCGCGCCCTCGAGCTCGCCCGCGCGGCGGCCGGGGAGCAGGACATCCGGATCGCGGGCGGCGCCTCGACCGTCGCCCAGTACCTGCGCATGGGCGTCGTGGACGAGCTGCAGCTGCACGTCTCCCCCGTGCTGCTCGGCGCCGGCGAGCGGCCGTTCGAGGGCGTCGGCCCGGAGGACGTCGGACTCGAGATCGACCGCGTCATCGCCTCCCCGCAGGTGACGCACATCCGCTACCGGGTGCGGTCGGCGCGCTGATCCGGCGGCCCGGCCGTCGATCGGCGGCGGCCGGTCCGCGCGGCCTCAGCGCTGCCGGTCGACGAACTCGCGCAGGGGGCCCGTGGGCAGCGTGCCGCCGGGCTTCAGACGCGCGGCGAGCTCGCGGTGCAGCTCGGCGACGTCGAGGTTCGACGCGTCGATCCGGACCTCGGCCCCGTCCTGGTCGGCGAGCTGGATGTAGCGGCCGGGACGACCGACGGGCGGGTCGCCCGCGGCCTGCAGGCGGCGGAGGTCGACCGGGCCCTGCCACGCCGTGAGGCTCCGCGACCAGAGGCGGTCGCCGTCGAGGACGACCGAGAGCTGGCGGACGTAGAAGCAGAGCGCGGCGAAGCCCGCGAACGGCACGAGCACCACGGCGCCGGTCCCGTACTGGCCCGACGCGATCAGCCCGATCGCCCCGGCGAGGGCCACGATCGCCGGGACGCCCCAGCCGACGATCGCCCACCGCCGCGGGTGCCCGAGGACGCGGGCGTCGGCGGGCGGCGCGGAGGTCGAGGGATCGGCGGTGGTGGAGCTCGTCATCGGGTCCGTCCGGTCGGGAGGTCGCCTCACCATACGAGCGAGCGGGATGTCGGCGCCCTGCCCCCGGTCCAGCCTCGAGCGGTTCCGACGCGCCGCCCGGCAAGAGCTGCCCAGAGCGAGGGCGTCCGGAGCACCCGTCGCGGCCCGCGCGAGGTCGTGCGTCATCCGGCGACGAACCCGAACGGGCGCGCTCGGGGCGGCGCTTCTCCCGCGAGCACGCCGTGAAGCTCGGCGAGCGTCGCCGGACCCCCGACGGCGGCGTCGCTGCCCTGCTTCGCGAGCCAAGCGTCGGCCTCCTGAGCGCTCAGCGGCTCGAAGGCCACGGTGGCCCAGCAGCGGCCCGGTCGGCGGATCGCCGGGTGCAGCGCCCCGACCGGCTCGTTCGTCGTGATGAGGACGAGCGTCCGCAGACCCTGTCCGAGCAGACCGTCCGAGAGGTTCAGCAGCCGCGACACGGCCTGGCCGGTGCGGTCCGGCGCGTCCTGCCCGATGAGCTCGCCGGCGTCCTCCAGGACGAGCAGGCGCCACCGCACCTCGAGCTCCGCGCGGTCGCCGTCATCGGGGTCGCGGTCGTCGGCATCCTCCTCGCCCATCGCGACATCGGTGAGGTAGGCCGCTCGGCCACCGGCCAGCAGGACATCGGGATCGGTCACGACGTGGACCCGGCACCACGAGCGCCACGCGTCGGCAAGCGCGCGGAGCGCCGTCGTCTTGCCGGTCCCGGGTGCGCCGTGCCAGAGGATCAGCCGTCCGGCGCCGGGAGCGCGAGCCGTCACCAGCTCGGCGAGCGCGCGCCGCGTCGACGCGGCGTAGCCGTGCTCGACGGCGGCCCATGGGAGCCCGTCCAGGTCGCGCCGCGTGCAACGCCCTCCGCGCTCGCCCGAGGACCAGAACGCGACCGGCACCGTCGCCCGTTCCGGCGCGGGCTGCGGCACCAGCTCGTCGAGCAACCTCGTCACCGCCGCGACCGCGGACGGGCGCTTCGCCGCGGCCACGGTCACCAGCAGGGAGCGGCCACGGCACTCCACCCGGGCGAGGACGTCGCCGAGATCCGCGACGCAGGTCCACCCCGCGTCGTCCTCGAACGACGCCAGCAGCCGCTCGTCGACGAACGGCATTGCCGGCCGGGCGCTCGCCTCGCGCCGTCCGGCCCGCAGGTGTCGCAGGGAGCGCACCGCAGCGAGCTCCATGAGGAGCTGGTCCACCCAGCCGGACTCGCCGTACAGGTCGTTCGTCGCCAGCGGCGCGCGCATGCGGACGTCCTCCCGGCGGGGCGCGGCGGTGTCCGTGGAGAGTGGGGCGGTCATGGCGTGGGCGACGGCGGGCCGAGCGGGCCGGTCATCGGACCAGATCGCGAGCGCCTCGACGAGCCGGAACGCCGTCCCACCAGGGGTTCGATTCCGCGGCGGACCCACGCGGCGGCGGGTCGAACCCGAGCCCCGCGACGACCGCCTCCACGAGCCGCTCAGCCGCCACGTCGCGAGCGATCGATGGACGCCCGCGGAGGCCGCGCGCGACGATCTCCCGGATCCGCTCGTTCACGTACGGGGACGCGACCGCCCCGCGACCGCGCGCGGCGTTGCAGGCGCGGTGGGCGAGGCGGAGGTTGCCGCCGCCGTCGGCGCCGCCCTCGGCCCGGGGCTGGACGTGGTCGCGGGTCGGGGCAGCGTCGTCGAGCGGGTCGACGTCGCCCGGCACCGCGACCGGCCCTCCGCAGAGCCAGCAGGTGCCCTGGTCCCGGTGCCACAGGCCGTGGAGCGTCATGACCGGACCCACCGCTCAGTCCCCCAGCCGCCAGGTGTAGGAGTGCTCCTCGTAGTCGACGCGCGCGCTGAACCGATAGCCCCGGCTGCGCCCACCCGAGAGCTTCTCGGTCACGGCCATGCAGTCGTAGGTTCCAGCATCCTCGTCGAGGGCCTCCTCGTTCCCGTCGAGGTTCTCGCACGACGTCGAGAGGATCGGCCCGTCCAGCACCCCCTCGCTGACGCGCTCGCGCGCGTCCTTCGTGATCGACCGGCGCAGGTCGCGCACGGTCGAGCGCCGCAGGCTCCGCGCGAGGCGGTCGCCCGCCTCCTGCGCGTCGGCTTCCTCTTCGGCTGCCCTCGCCGCGGCCGCCTCGCGGTCCCGTCGCTCCTGCGCGGCACGTTCCCGGTCCTCCGCGCGCTGGTCCGCGGCGTGCTCGAGCGCGATGACCGCTCCCCCGGCCCCGAGCAGCAGCGCGACCACGAGGACCGCGGTGGCCAGGCGGGTCCGCCTGGACCAGGACCGCGGCCCGCGGCGCCGACGCTCGTAGGCCGCACCGCAATGCGGGCAGAAGGCTCCGCTCGTGGCGGCCTGCGTCGAGCAGCGACGGCAGACGCGGGTGACGACGGCGCCGGCGGCGATGGTGACGTCGCCTTCGGGGTCGCGACCCACGCCCGCTGGGTCCGATGCGGCGGCGTCCGTGGCCGGCCCGTCCGGACCCGACGCCTCGTACCGTGCGTCGTCCGCCGCGGCTCCCGCCGGTGGCGCGTCGGTTCGACCGGCGTCCGCGGACGCCGCGGCGCCGTTCTCGGACCGGTCGCCGTCGGGGTGGTCAGGTCGGGGCGCCTCGTCGGTCATGGCTCCGGAGTCGCGGCCCGTCGGCTGCTCCTGACACGGGACGGCACGTCCTCGAGCCCGGGCGTCGCGTGCGGTCGTCAGGATCTGTGCGACCCCGCCGACCTCGCCCTTCGATGACCGACGTCCCCGCCCCGCTCAGCCCCCTCGACCGCGCTCGCGGCGCACTGCTCGGCCTCGCCGTCGGCGACGCGCTCGGGACGACGGTCGAGTTCCGGCCGCGCGGGACGTTCGCACCGCTGACGGAGATCGTCGGCGGCGGACCGTTCGCGCTCCCCGCCGGGGCGTGGACCGACGACACGTCGATGGCGCTCTGCCTCGCCGACAGCCTGCTCGCGCAGCGCCGCCACGACCCCGCCGACGCGCTGCGCCGCTACGTCGCCTGGTACCGCCACGGCGAGCGCTCGAGCACCGGCCGGTGCTTCGACATCGGCAACGCCACCCGTCAGGCGCTGGAGCGGTTCGAGCAGACCGCCGAGGACGCGCCGGGCACCGCGTTCCCCGACGCCGGCGGCAACGGGGTGCTCATGCGGTTGGCACCGCTCGTCATCGCGCACCGCTTCTCGCGCGGGGCGGCGATCGTCGCCTCCACCGCCGAGTCGAACACGACCCATGGCCACCCGGCGGCCCGCGACGCGGCGAAGCTGCAGGCCGGGTTGCTCGTCGATCTGCTGGCCGGCGGCACTCGCGAGTCCGTGCTCGGTCCCGATGGCCGGTTCCTCGCTCGGGGACTCCTGCACGACGACGTCCGCGCGCTGCTCGACGGCGCCTTCCGCCACCCCGGGGCGGACCCGCCCGCCGGCGTGGCGGGCAGCGGCTACGCGCCGAAGGCCCTCGAGGCGGCGCTGTGGGCGGTGTGGAGCACGGACGATTTCGCCGGCGCGGTCCGTGCCGCGGCGAATCTCGGCGACGACGCCGACACCACGGCGGCGATCGCCGGACAGCTCGCGGGGGCGCTCCACGGCGCGTCCGGGATCCCGGAGCGGTGGCGCGAGATCGTCCATCTCGGTCCCGAGATCGTCGCCCTCGCGGACGGCCTGCTCGCGCTCTCAGACGACCTCGCGATCGAGCACCGCCGACGTCCGTCGTGGCCGGGCGCGCCGGACATCGACCCGGGCCTGCCGAACGACGCGTTCTGGTTCCGCGGCCACGAGCTGCTCGCCGGACCGTACCCCGGCGCGCCGGCGAAGTCGGCGGCCGCGGCGAAGCTCGACGCGCTGCTGGACCTCGGCGTCCGGTGGTTCGTGGACCTGACCGAGGAAGGCGAGGGCCCCGGATCCGTCGGTCTGCACCCGTACGAACGGCTCATGCGGCAGCGGGCGGCCGCACGCGGGATCGAGGACGTCTGGCACGTCCGACTTCCGATTCGTGATGTCGACGTGCCCCGCCCCGTGGAGATGCGGGCGATCCTCGACGTCCTGGCGCGAGCGCGCGCGACGGGGACGATCGCCTACGTCCACTGCTGGGGCGGCGTCGGACGGACCGGCACGGTGCTCGGCTGCCTCGCGGTCGAGGACGGGAGCGGCGGCCAGCAGGCGCTGGAGCAGCTCGCGCATGCGCGGCGCCACACGGCCCGGGCCCGCGCCGGTCGGGTCGCGCCCGAGACCGCGGCACAGCGCGCGTTCGTGACGAGCTGGCGGGCGCCGCACGTCCCCCGGGTCGACGAGGACGGCGCCGTGCCGCTGATCGCCGGCGCCGAGCTGCGCGTGACGGACGTCCCCGCGCCGTGGGACGACTACGAGACGGTGCGGCGCTTCGCCCACGCCTTCGACGGGTACGCAGCGTTCGCCGACCGCGCGGAGCCGGACGCGACCGGCGAGCCGGACGTCGTCGGGGCGCTCGCGGCCGTCGCGAACCCCGTCGAGGAGCGGTGGCACGCGACCGGCGAGCTGCCCGACGATCTCGACGTCCTGCGCGGCACGCTGTTCTTCGGCTTCCGCGCGGACCGCTTCACCTGGGGAGACGACGTCGAGATGAGCGCCCCGGACGACGACGGCGTCACCCACGTCGTCAACGCCCGCCGTCCGGAGGACGGCCCGACGCCGCGGTTCCGGCGCGCCCTGGTGGCGCGGATCGCCGAGCTCGTGCAGGCGCGCGCCTGACCGTCGGTCGCGGGTGACTCCGGCGCGTTGGCCGGTGATCGCACGAGAGGATGGCTCGCATGGACGTCGTCGCGATCGACTGGTCCGGTCGGGCCACCGGCGCGGAGCGGTTCCTCTGGACCGCGCACGTCCGCGACGGCCGCCTGCTCGCGCTGGAGGACGGCCGCGATCGCACCGCGGCGATCGACGCCGTGATCGCGCTCGCCGGCCGGTGCGACGAGCTGCTCGTCGGGCTCGACTTCTCGTTCTCGTTCCCGGCCTGGTGGTGCGCGACGCGCGGGTGGAGCACGGCGCCGGAGGTCTGGGCGGCGATGCGCGACGAGGGCGAGGCGCTGCTCGCTGCCTGCGCCCCGCCGCTGTGGGGTCGCCCCGGCCGCCGGGCGCAGAAGCTCGGGCCGCCGCTGCGCCGGACCGAGGCGCAACACCCCGGCGCGAAGAGCACCTTCCAGATCGGCGGCGCCGGGGCGGTGGGAACCGGAGCCATCCGGGGCATGCCACACCTGCTCCGCCTGCGGGAGGCCGGGTTCGCCGTCTGGCCGTTCGACCCGTCCGGGCCGCGCACGGTGGTCGAGGTCTACCCGCGGACGGCCGCCGCGGTGCTGGCGCGCGCCGGCGCGTGTCGGACGGCGTCCGGGGTGCGGACCCCGGCCGACACGCCCGAGCCGGGCGCACCGACGACCGCGCGAGCGGGTCGCGACGGGTCCGGGGCACGGACCCGAGCCGACACGGGACGACCCGGCCGGGACCACCGGACGACGCCCCCGGACCGGGTGCTCGTCAAGGGCCGCGAGGGCGACCGGCGCGCCTTCCTCGCCGCCCACCTCGCCGACCAGGACCCCGCGCTGCTCGAGTGCGCGGCCCGCAGCGAGGACGCGTTCGACGCGACCGTCGCGGCGTTCGCCCTCGCGCACGACGTCGCGACGACCGGCGCGCCGGCAGGACGTTCCTGCTCGGGGCGGGCCCCCGGTCCGCGCCTGGCCGCCCTGCCCGCGCGCGTCGATCCGACGACCCGGATCGAGGGCGAGATCCTTCCGGCGCCGCCGGCGCCCTGACCCGCTTCCCGGCGACGGCTGGTCGGACGCGCTTGCGCACGCCGGCTTCGGCTTTCGGCTTCGGCTTCGGCTTTCGGCTTCGGCTTCGGCTTCGGCTTCGGCTTCGGCTTCGGCTTCGGCTTCGGCGAGGATGGGGCGATGAGCGACCCGCGCCG
>JALRCL010000317.1 GCA_023268575.1 Patulibacter sp. | reverse complement strand
ATGGAAATGTTGTGGGCTGGTTCGATCCGAAGAAATACGATCCAGCCAAGCCAGAGACACTCGAGGCGGCTCAAGGCTGGTCCGAGACGGTCGTGGACAGCGATGGTGATGGCTCGCCCGACAAGCCGATAGTGGGCGTCCGCGCCGACGCCCGCCGCACGATCGACGCGCGCGGTGGGGTCGTGCACCCGGGGTTCGTCGACGTGCACGTGCACGCGATGAGCGCCTCGCGCGGGGCCTACCCCGACACCGCGCCGCTGCCCGACGGCATGGGCGTCAACCGCCGCTGGTGGGCGGCCGCCGAGGACGAGGACGAGCACGCCTCGACGTTGCTCGTCGCCGCCGAGATGCTCTCGAACGGCACGACCTGCTTCCTCGAGGCCGGCACCGCCCACGCCCCCGACGCGGTGGCCGAGGCGATGCGCGCCGTCGGCATCCGCGGGGTCGTCGGGGATCCGTTCCTCTGGGACCACGGCGTCCCCGCCCCGGGACAGGACGACCCACGCGCGCCGCGGTCCACCGCGCGTGCGCTGGACCTGCTCGGCAGCCAGCTCCACCGCAATGCCGACCCGGACGCGCTCGTCCGCGGTGCGGTGGCGGTGTTCGGCTACGGCACCGCGTCCGACGAGCTGCTCGTGGCCGCGAAGGCGACGGCGGACCGCGCCGGCGCCGTGCTCACCCAGCACCAGTCCTACGCGCCGGACGACGTCGCGGCGGACGCCGATCGCCGCGGCGACGAGCCGGTGCTGCACCTCGAGCGGCTCGGCGTCCTCGGGCGCAACGCGCTCTTCAGCCACATGAACGTCCTCTCGCCCGCCGAGCGCGACGCCGTCGTGCGCAGCGGCACGGCGGTCGCCTGGTGCCCGTCGTGCGCGCTCTCCTGGGGCGCCGGGGTCGGCGCCCGCGGACGGCACGCGGAGCTCTGGCGGGCGGGGGCGACGGTCGGCCTCGCGGCCGACGGTGCGGCGTCCTCCTGCCGCTACGACCTCTCGCTCCAGGGGCTGCTGGCCCTCCTGAGCAGCCGCGACCGGGCCGCCGACCGCGCGATCCTCGCCGCGGAGGACGTCCTGGAGATGGCGACCCTCGGCGGTGCCCGGGCGCTCGGGCTGCAGGACGAGATCGGCGCGCTGACCACGGGGCGCCGCGCGGACCTCGTCATCCGCCGCCGCGACCTCCCGGAGACCCGTCCCGACATCGATCCCGTGCAGGCGCTCGTCTACGCGGCGGGGTCCAAGAGCGTCGACACGGTCCTCGTCGACGGGCGCGTCGTCTACGCCGGCGGCGCCATCACCCGCGTCGCCCCGGACGAGGTGCTGCGCCTCGGCGAGCGCTCCGGGCGGCGGATGCGCGAGCGGCTCGGCCTGCGCCCGGCCTCCCGCTGGCCGGAGGTCCGCTGATGGGCGCTGCACCGACCGGCGATCTGCAGGTCGAGGGCCTCGGTCTGACGCTCGGCGCCCATCGGCTGCTGGACGACGTCGACCTCGCGGTCGCGCCAGGCGAGACCCTCGCGGTGATCGGGCCGAGCGGCGCCGGCAAGAGCACCCTGCTGCGGTGCCTGAACCAGCTCCAGCGGCCGACGAGCGGTCGCGTGCTGCTCGACGGCCGGGACCTCGTGGCCGACGGGCGCGACCGCCGCTCCCGGGTCGACGTCCACCGCCGCGTGGGCCTCGTCTTCCAGGGCTTCGCGCTCTTCCCGCACCACACCGCGCGGGGCAACGTCGAGCTCGCCCAGGTGCGGGCGCTCGGGCGCGGCGCCGACGAGGCCCGGGCGCGCGCCGACGCGCTGCTGGAACGGGTCGGCCTCGCCGACCGGGCCGAGCACCGCCCGCACGAGCTGTCGGGCGGCGAGCAGCAGCGCGTGGCGA
>JALRCL010000236.1 GCA_023268575.1 Patulibacter sp. | reverse complement strand
GAACCGCGCGTTCAAGATCCACGGCGGCTACGGCTATGCGCTGGAGTACGACATCGCCCGCGCGGTGCCCTATTCGCTCATCGCCACGACGTTCGGCGGCACGAACGACATCCAGCGCAACATCATCGCCAAGACGCTCGGGCTCTAGCCCACGCACCGCGGCCCGGCGGCACGGCCGCCGGGGAGGTCAGGTCGCGGCGCGCGCGTCGAGGTCCGCGAGCGCCGGCGCGAGCTCGGCGGGGAGGTCGAGGATCCGGACGGCCCCGGCGGTCCGCAGCTCGTGGCGGTGGTCGCCGGCCCAGGTGACGCCGACCGCCGGGACGTCGCAGGCGACCGCCGCGTCGACGTCGTGGTGCCGGTCGCCGACCATGACGACCGGCGTCGTGGCGTCGGCGCCGTGGTCGGCCAGCGCGCGGCGCAGCGAGCGCTCCTTCGGGACGTGTCGCTCCTCGGGTGCCGGGGCGTAGAGCGCCTCGACGCGGGGTCCCAGCCCGGTGCGCTCGAGCACGGCCGTCGCTGCCGGGGCGATCTTCGAGGTCACGATGACGAGCCTCCAACCCGCGGTCCGCAGGGCGTCGAGGGCGTCGGGGATCCCGTCGACGGGGCGGGTCATCGGCACGCCGAGCTCGCGATAGCGGGCCCGGTAGGCCTCCAGCAGCGCCTCGGCGCGCGCGCTCTCGTCCGACGCGGCGACTCGGCCGTCCGCGACGTCCTGGGCCACGAGCAGGGCCGCGGTCTCCTCGAGCGGCGGCCCGAGGTGGCGATGCAGCGCCTCCGCCGGGCGGTCCGGCAGGTCGGCGTCGGCGAGGGCGGCGCGCATCGCGGCGGCGAACGGGCCGCGGGAGTCCACGAGGGTCCCATCGAGGTCGAGGCAGGCCAGCGGTGCGGGCATCGCTGCTCACCCTACGGCGCGCCGCCGCCGGCCCGACCGCCGCGAGCGCGGGCCGCGGCGAGCCGGTCCCTATCCTCCGAGGAGCGATGGCCGCCACCAGCACGCCGCTCGACGAGCTCATCGACCGCGCGCTCGCCGAGGACCTCGGCGACGGCGACGCGACGAGCCTCGCCACCGTCCCCGCCGACCTCCGGGGCCGCGCCCGCGTGACGCAGAAGGCGCCGGGCGTCATCGCCGGACTCGACGTCGCCGAGGCGGTCCTCCACGCCGTCGACGCGGACCTCGAGGTCGTCCGCCTGACCGACGAGGGCCTCTGGCGCGACGGGGGTCCGGTGCTCGAGGCGACCGGGTCGGCCCGCGCGCTGCTGGCCGCCGAGCGCACGGCGCTGAACTTCCTCGGCCGCCTCTCGGGCGTCGCCACGATCACGCGCCGCTACGCCGACGCCGTCGCCGGGACCGGCGCGACGGTCCTCGACACCCGCAAGACGACGCCGGGCCTACGGCTGCTGGAGAAGCAGGCCGTCGTGACCGGCGGCGGGGCGAACCACCGGATCGGCCTCTACGACCAGATCCTCATCAAGGAGAACCACGCGGCGATGGCCGGTGGCGTGGGGGCGGCGGTGCGCGCCGCGCACGCCCAGCGTCCCGACCTGCCGATCGAGTCCGAGTGCCAGGACCTCGACGAGGTCCGCGAGGCGCTCGCCACCGCGCAGGAGCTCGGCCTCGGGCCGGACCGCTACCGGATCCTGCTGGACAACATGAGCAACGACGCACTGCGCGAGGCCGTCGCGCTCGCCGCCGGCCGGATCCCGCTGGAGGCCTCGGGGAACGTCTCGCTCGAGACGGTCCGGGGCATCGCGGAGACCGGCGTAGACTTCATCTCGGCCGGTGCCCTCACGCACTCGGCCCCCGTCCTCGACCTGTCCCTGATCCTGGAGCCGCTGTCGTGACGACCCCGCTTCCGATGGCCGCGGACCCCGTCCGGGCCGGCGTCCCGGCGTTGCCGGAGGCCGAGCTGCAGGCGCTGCGGTCCGAGATCCGCGAGCTGGCGAAGGCCAAGAACGCGGTGATCCTGGCCCACAACTACCAGCTGCCCGAGGTGCAGGACGTGGCCGACGTCGTCGGCGACTCCCTGGGCCTCTCGATCGAGGCCGCGAAGACCGACGCGCCGCTGATCGTCTTCTGCGGCGTGCACTTCATGGCCGAGTCGGCCTCCGTGCTCTCGCCGGAGAAGACCGTCCTGATCCCCGACGTCGACGCCGGCTGCTCGCTGGCCGACTCGATCACGCCCGAGCAGCTCCGGGCGTGGCAGGCCAAGCACCCCGGCGCGATCACGGTGATGTACGTGAACACCACCGCCGAGGTGAAGGCGCTCACGGACTACTGCGTCACGTCGAGCAACGCCGTTCCGGTCGTCGAGCGGATCTACCGCGAGCACGGCGAGGACACCGAGATCCTGTTCGGGCCGGACATGTTCCTCGGCTCGTTCGTCGCCAAGCAGGTCGCCCACAAGCCGGGCACGTTCCACGTCTGGGACGGCGAATGCCACGTGCACGCCGGCATCCGGCCCTCGGACATCGACCGCGTGCGCAGCGAGCACCCCGACGCCGAGTTCCTCATCCACCCCGAGTGC
>JALRCL010000196.1 GCA_023268575.1 Patulibacter sp. | reverse complement strand
ATCGAGCCGCGGGACATCGCCACGAACCGCCCCTCGCGCCACCCGGGAGGGCCGAGGACGTCGTGGCCGCCCGTGATCCGACGGGCCTCGGGCAGCTCCTCGTCGAACGGCTCGCCGGGGATCTCGGGATCGTCGAGCGGTGCCTTCAGCGCGTTGACGCGCAGGACGAGCTCGACCGGCCGGTTGCCCGCCGCCAGCAGGGCCCGCGTCTGGTTCGGACCGAGCCAGTCCCACCAGCGGCGCACGAGCCACAGCGGGTGGCTGTGGCGGATCGCGGCGCCCTCGGGCGTGTCGTCGGCGGGCAGGCGCGGCCGCCCCTCGGTCGTGGCGTCCTCGTCGATCACCCGTCGCAGGACCGCGTTGACGAGCCGGAAGCCCTGGTTCGGCTTCGCCAGCTCGACCGCCGCGGCCACCGCAGCCCGCGACGGGGTCCCGTCGCTGAAGAGCAGCTCGTAGAGCCCGATGTGCAGCGCGGCGCGGACCTCGAGGTCGAGCTGCCGGTCGACGTGGCGACCGAGCACGTGGTCGAGGGTCAGGCGCCGCTGGATCGCGCCGAAGGCCAGGCGCTTGGCCTGCGCGCGCTCCCGCGGCGGCAGGCCCTCGGCGGCGCCGTGGAGGGCGCGGTCGGCGAACGCGCCGTCGCGCAGGACGCGGAGCACGACCTGGTGCGCGGCCCGCCGGGCGACGCCGGCGCGGTCGTCCGCCGCAGCGGGCCGGCGCGGCGGGCCCGAGGGACGGTCGCCACGCGAGCCACCGGGGCGATCGCCGCGCGAGCCCGAGGGACGGTCGCTCCGCGGACCCGAAGGACGGTCGCCGCGCGGACCCGAAGGACGGTCGCCCCGCGGACCCGAAGGACGGTCGCTGCGCGGGCCGTCCGGACCATCGCCCGGCCGCCCCGGGGGACGGTCGCCCCGCGCACCGGGGGGCCGGCCGCCGGGTCGGCCGTCGCGCGACCCCGCGGGGCGCCCTCCGCCGGGGCGTCCGCCGCCTGGGCGTGGTCGGCCGCCGCCCGAGGGCGGCCCGCCGGGCCGGCGGTCGCCACTCATCGGGCGCGACCCCGCAGGTAGTCGGCGTAGGCCATCGGGCGCCCGCCGGGCGGCTGGACCTCGAGCAGCTCGAGCGATCCGTCCTCGGCGATCCGGGTCCGGCGAACGCCGAGCACCGTGCCGTCGTCGAGCCGCAGCCGCGCGCCAATGTGCGGGCTCAGCGCGCGAACGTGGTCGTGCTGGACCTGCGGCGGGGCCGATCGATCGAGGTCGCGGTCCGCGGCGACGATCTTCTCGGCGTACGTGACCCCCTCGTCCGGCTGGGGCGTCGCCGGCAGCGCCCCGGGGTCGTCCGCCAGCGCCTCCAGCAGCATCCGGGCGCCGAGCTCCACGAGCCGCGGGGCGAGGGTGCCATAGGTGTCGTCGGGCGCGATCGGCTCGCGCTCCTGCAGCAGCACCGGGCCGGCGTCGAGCTCCTCCACGAGCTCCATGATCGACACGCCCGTCTCCGCGTCGCCGGCCATGATCGCGCGCTCGACGGGGGCCGCCCCGCGCCACCGCGGCAGCAGCGACGGATGGACGTTCAGCAGCGGGTACGCCGAGAGCAGCGGCTCGCGGATGATCGCGCCGTACGCGCAGACGACGAGCGCGTCGGGCTCGACGGCGGCGATCGCGGCCACCTCGTGGTCGTCCAGCCGCTCGGGCTGGCGCAGCGGGAGGCCGAGCTCGCGCGCGGCCTCGGCCACCGGCGGAGGCGTGAGGGTGCGTCCACGGCCCGCCGGACGGTCCGGCCGCGTCACGACGAGCGCCGGGCCGCGGCCGCCGGCCACCAGCCGCCGCAGGACGTCGGCGGCGAACCAGCTCGTTCCGAGGAAGGCGATGCGCGGGCCGTCCCCGCCGGACGCGACGGTCATGCGGCGTCGCGAGCCTGCTCGCGCAGGGTGCGCAGCGCCTGCTTGCGCTGGTTGCGGGCCGCGCGGTCGAGGATGAGCACCCCGTCGAGGTGGTCCATCTCGTGCTGGATGACGCGGGCCTCGAAGCCGCTGGCCTCGACGACGATCGGCTCGCCGTACCCGTCCTGGGCGCTGACGCGCAAGTGGACGACGCGCTCGACCTCGAGGTCGACGCCGGTCAGGGAGAGGCAGCCCTCCGGGCCGACCTCGACGTCGTCGCCGTGCCACTCCACGACGGGGTTGACGAGCGAGCGGACGGGACCCTCCCCGCCGTCGACCGCGTAGACGAGCACGCGGTGCAGCGTGCCGACCTGGTTGGCGGCGAGGCCGACGCCCTGCGCCTGGTGCATGAGGCGCCCCATGGCGTCGAGCTCGTCGCGCAGGGCCTCGTCGAAGACCGTCACCTCGCGCGCCGTCGTCGTGAGGACCGGATCGCCCCACTGGCGGATCATCGAGCGCGCGGTACGGCGCCGCGCGTCGGCGGCGGCCTCCAGCTGCCCGGCGGACTCGGTCTCGACCTCGGCCATCCCCTCCAGGGTACCGGCGGCCGCTCGGCGACCGGGTGGCGACCGGGCCCGCGCGGGTGCCAGGCCGCGCACGCGATCGGCACGCGATCGAGGCGCCACCGACGTCGGACAGCGCACAGGATCGCCGAGCAACAGACGTCCCTTCACGTCTGCGCCGACACTGGCCATACGTCCAGATACACCCAACCACTCGCTCGACGAACGGGCATACTCACCGTAGCCCTTCGACCTGGCGGCACCGCGCGGGAGCGTGGAGGAGCCGCCGGAGGGCGGGCGCCCGTGCCGGCGTCCGTTCCGCGCGTCGCGGGGACCGTCCGGATCGCGCGGCGGCGTCGGGTGCTCCGCGCCGTCGCGCGAGCCGCCGTCCGTGCCTCGCCGCCACGCGACCGGCTCCCCGCGAGCGACGCCGCCGTGGCCCACGGCGGGCTCCCGCCGCCTGGGCGTCCCGGCCCCGCCGGCCCAGGGGTCCGGGCTCAGCGCGGGTCGATCTCGACGACCACCACGAGGCCCCGCGCCCCACGGGAGCCGGCGATGCTGTCGACCGCGGCCCGCACCGCCGCCACCACCGGCCCGCGATGCGGCCCGCGCAGCTCGAGCGTCCGACGGAACCGACCCTGCCGGCGGAAGAGCGGCAGCGGCCCCGCCGCTTCGCGGGGCAGGCGCTGGCGCAGGACCTCGCCGGCGGCCTGCGCGCGCGCCTCGTCCTCGTGCTCGCACGTGATGCGGGCGAGCGTCGCGTACGGCGGGAACCCGCGCTCACGCCGACGGTCGAGCTCGCCGGTGAGGAAGGTCTCCGCGTCGTGGGCCGCGGCGAGCCGCAGCGAGGCCTCGTCCGGGCTGCGGGTCTGCACGAGCACCCGGCCGGACGTCGCGCCACCGCGGCCCGCGCGGCCGGCGAGCTGCGCGACGAGCTGGAACGTCCGCTCCTGGCTGCGGAAGTCCGGGAACCGCAGCGTCGCGTCGGCGTCGACGACGACGCCGAGGTCGACGTCGGGGAAGTCGTGGCCCTTCGCGATCATCTGGGTCCCGACGAGGATTCCCTCCTCCGCGGCACCGAACCGCTCGAGCACGCCGGCGCGGTCGAGGACGTCGGCGTCGAGCCGGAAGACGTGGCCCGGCAGGTCCGCGGCCAGCTGCTCGGTCCCGAGGCCGTGGCGCCCGACCGAGACGGAGCGGCAGGCCGGGCAGTGGACGGGCGGCGGCTCGCGGTGGCCACAGTGGTGGCAGCGCAGGACCCCCGCTCCCGCGGCGTCGATCGCCGCCATCGTGGGCGCGACGGCCGCGGCGGCGCTCGGGCCGCCCGCACCGTGCAGGACGAGCGACACGTCGCAGTTCGGGCACTCCCAGGCGTGGCCGCAGTCGGCGCACTGCAGCGACGTGGCCCACCCCCGCCGGTTCAGCAGGACGATCGCCTTGCGCGCGTCGATCAGCGCCTGGTGGACCGTGCGCTCCAGGACGGTCCGGCAGCCGCGCACGTCGACGAGCTCGACCGGCGGCAGCGGTCGTCCGTCGGCCCGCCGGGGGAGGCTGATCCGCGGCAGCGCGAGCCACGACTCCGGCCGCGGGGTCGCCGAGCCGGCCACGAGCACGCCCCCGTCGCGCCGGGCGCGCCAGGCCGCGACGCGCCGGGCGTCGTAGCGGGGGTCGCCGTCGTGCTTGAACGCCGGATCGTGCTCCTCGTCGACGATCACCAGCCCGACGTCCTCCAGCGGCGCGAGCACCGCCGACATCGGCCCGACGCAGACCCGCGCCTCGCCGCGCCGCAGGCGCCACCACTCGTCGCGGCGCTCGCCGCGCGACAGACCGGAGTGCAGGACAGCGACGGCGTCGCCGAGGCGGGCGCGGAACCGGGCGACGGTCTGCGGGGTCAGGGCGATCTCGGGGACGAGCACCACGACGCCGCGTCCCGCCTCGAGCGCGCAGGCCGCTGCTTGCAGGTAGACCTCGGTCTTGCCCGACCCGGTCACGCCGTGCAGCAGCAACCGGTCCTCGAGCGCCACCGTCGCATCCCCCGCTCCGGTCCGGCGGGCCGCCGCGCCGAGGATCGCGGACCGCAGGCGCTCGACCGCCGCGTGCTGGTCGGGGTTCAGCACGACCGGTCGCGCCGGGGCGCCGACCGAGGGATCGTCCGGGCGACGGTCCTGCGCGCGTGGCTCGATCGTCACGAGCCCCCGGCCCTCGAGCCGGCGCAGCGCCGGCAGGTCGTCGCCGGTCCACCCGGGGAGGCGGTCGACGAGCGTCCGCTGGCGCTCGGTGAGTCGGGTGCCCTCGCCGATCGCCCCGGGGACGACCGCGGCCCACAGCCGCGTCCGCTCGGCGACGTCGGCGGGCGGCAACAGGAGGTCCAGGCACCGCGCCGGGGTCGAGACGACGTCCCCGGCCATCCACAGCGCGAGCTCGACGAGCGACGGCGGCAGCGAGGTCTCGTCGACCGACAGCGGCTCCTTCAGCGCGTGCTCGGACGTCTCGGCCAACGCGGTCACGACGCCCCGCAGGCGCTGGCGACCGAACGGCACCTCGACGACCGCCCCGACGTCGCAGCCCGCGGGCCGCGCGTAGTCGAACGGCCCCCGCACGCCGCGCGCCGTGACGAGCGGCTCCACGCGGATCACCGCCGGTTCGCGGCCGCCGACTGGCGGTGAGGTCGAGGACGACACGGACGCCGGATCGTCGCATCCGGCGCGGCCGGCGCGGGGCCCGCCGCGCACCGAGCGCGGGCCGGGCGCGGTCGGGGCGCCGGAGCGCGGCGCAGCCGGCACGGCGGAGGCCGCGCGGCGGACGGGCAGCGCGTCCGGCGGGCGCGCGCGGTGCCGGGCGCCGGGGTGCGGAGTATCGTCGCGGCACCATGGACCTCCACCCCGACGAGCGCATCCTCTACGCCCGGACGCCCTCCTGGCGCAGCCAGTTCCACAAGCACCTCGGTGGCATCCTCGCGGGCATCCTGGTCGGCGCGATCGTGTACCTCGCGGTCGACCCGGACTGGATCGGGATCCTCATCGGCATCGCCGTCGTGCTGCTCGTCTCCGGCTACCTCTGGATCGAGCGCTCCCGGACGAAGTACGTCGTCACGACCCACCGTCTCCGCGTTCGCAACGGCTTCATCTCGAAGGAGCTCCAGGAGACGCGCCTCGACCGGATCCAGAACGTCACGGTGAACCAGAGCGTCATCGAGCGGCTGCTCATGATCGGCACCGTCGACTACGACACGGCCGGCGACGACGGCTCCCGCTTCCAGATGACCGGCGTCCCGAAGCCCGACGGGTTGGTCCGCTTGGTCGACCAGGCCCAGCGCGCGGCGTTCGAGGCCGAGCGGCGCCAGTCGGCGCTCGCCGAGGCCGAGGCCGACGACGAGGTCCGCCGCCGAGCCTCGCCGAACGAGTAGTCCGCGGCCGGCTACCGGCGGCGCACCGCCGGCGCGCCACGGCGACGGCGATCGTCGCGCCGGCCCACCCGGTGAGGGCCGCATGCGCGCGCCGGGCGAGGGCCCCAGGGGTAAGGCCCGCAACAGGCGCAGCCGGGCGAGGACCCCGACGGGTCAGGGCCGCAACAG
>JALRCL010000194.1 GCA_023268575.1 Patulibacter sp. | reverse complement strand
GAGCATGGACATCCTGAGCCTGCAACACGGCTTCTTTAAGGTGCCTATCGTTGACCTGTGAAGTTTCGAGTGTTGAGGCGGCGCCCGAAGGAGCGGCCGAAGATCACCGGCATAGGAGACCTGATCGCTCTTGTAGATCGGCGCCGTGCAGCCCTCGACGTAGTGCACGTAGGAGCCCTCGTCGGCGATGATCAGCGTCCGCTCGAACTGGCCCATGTTCTCGGTGTTGATCCGGAAGTAGGCCTGGAGCGGCATCTCGACGTGGACGCCCGGCGGCACGTAGACGAACGAGCCGCCCGACCACACGGCGCTGTTCAGCGCGGCGAGCTTGTTGTCGTTCGCCGGGATGACGGTCGCGAAGTACTCGCGCACGAGGTCCTCGTGCTCGCGCAGCGCGGTGTCCATGTCGAGGAAGATCACGCCCTGCTTCTCGAGCTCCTCGTTCACCTGGTGGTAGACGACCTCGGACTCGTACTGCGCGCCGACGCCGGCGAGGAACTTCCGCTCCGCCTCGGGGATCCCGAGCCGGTCGAAGGTGTTCTTCACGTCCTCGGGGACGTCGTCCCACGAGCGCTCGGACCGCTCCGAGGCACGGACGAAGTAGTGGATGTCGTCGTAGTCGACCTCGGCGAGCATCGGGCTGCCCCAGGTCGGCTGCGGGCGCGACTCGAAGTGCTCAAGCGCCTTGAGGCGGAACTCGCGCATCCACTGCGGCTCGTTCTTGAACTCCGAGATCTTCTCGACGATCTCGCGGTTGATGCCCTTCGGCGCCTTGTAGAGGTAGTTCTCGGCGTCGCGGAAGCCGTACTTCTCGGTGTAGTCCGAGTTCAGGTCGGCGAGCGACGCCTCTTCCTCGTTCAGGAGGCTGGCGGAGGTCTCCGGGGGCGTGGTCATGCGTCAGTCCACCTCGAGCTTGATGGTGTCGCCGTCGAGCACGACGGGAAAGGTGTCGACCGGCTCGTAGGCCGGAAGGGTGAGCGGGCGACCGGACCGCAGGTCGAAGCGCGCGCCGTGGCGCGGGCACTCGATCTGACAGGCCGCGACGTCGAGCTCGCCGTCGGCGAGGTCCCCGTCGTCGTGGCTGCAGCGGTCCTCCATGGCGAGGATCTCCCCGTCGCAGTTCACGACGAGGATCTCGACGTCGTCGTGCTCCACGGTCCGTCGCGCCCCGGTGGGGAGCTCGGACAGCGGGCAGACGTCGATCAGCGGCACGGCAGGTCTTCGGAGGGTCACCGATGGCACCGGATCCCCGCGAGCACCCTGCGCGCCGGAAGTCCGATGGCTTCGGAAGGAATTGTATCGCGCCGCCCCTCCGGGACCCCGTCCCATATTTGAGGAACTTCAAATAGGGACGCCTAAGTCGCCCGTCGGTGCCCGCGCGCGTCCGGCCGTGCGCCGCCCGGGGCCACCACCGAACGGCGCGGCGCCCCGGTGACGGCCGGCACCGGCGCGGCCCGGCCCGGCCCGGCCCGGCCCGCCGAGGCCGGCCCCGCCGGCCGCAGAGGCGGATCGGGTCCCGAGGCGGGTCGGGTCAGTCCTCGCGCACGGGCGCGAGGTCGGCCTCGCCCGAGCGCGGATGCCGCAGCAGCCGGCCGTCCTCGGCGATCTCGTAGGCGCCCATGCGGTCCAGCGGGGGCGAGTAGGCGTGGACGGTGACCGCGGGCGCCCCACCGGGATGGTGGACGCGGTGGATCTCCGCCGGGTCGATCGTCGTGGAGCCGCCGTCGGCGAGCCGCCGCGCGATCGGGCCGCCGAACGCGGTCAGCCGCTCGTCGACGACCGCGCCGTCGGCGATCGCCACGCCCGCACCGGAGTGCTCGTGGTCGTGGAACCCGGTGTCGTGGCCGGGCCCCCAGCAGATGAGCCACACGGTGACGTCCGCGTCGGCGTGGAGCAGCTCGTACGTCCGCCGCTCGGGGTCGTGGCGCACGAGGTCGCCCCAGCGCTCCGGGCGCCCCGCGATCTCACGCGCGAGCCGCTCGAGCTCGGCGGGCTCCAGGACGCCGGTCCGCGGCAGGAGCTCCGCGATCCAGGACGCGGCGACGGTGGCGCTCATGCCGCCTCCGCCACGAGCTCGAGGGCGGGCGCGACCGGGGCGGCGACCGTCGTGGCCTCGCCGAGCAGTCGCGCGGCGGCGACCGTCGTCAGCCGCAGGGGATCGAGTCCCGCGACGGCCGGCGGGTGCTGCTCGCCGGGCGCGACGACCGGCCGGTCGCTGCCGAACGCCAGGCGGTCGGCGCCGACCGCCTGCGCCGCGGCGGCGAGCGCGCGCGGGCCGAACGACGAGGTCTCGTAGACGAGCCGCTCGTCGCGCGCGCGGTCGACCGGCCCCCCGCGCGCCGCGAGGCGCTCGAGCAGCAGCGGCGCGCCGCCGGCGAGGGCGGCGAACGCGACCCGGAGGTCGGGGTGCTCGTCGAGGCCGTGCTCCAGCCACGTCGCCCAGGCCGCGAGGAGCTGGGCGGGGTAGTCGACGAGGGCGGGCCGCCAGGCCGCGGTGGCCACGACGGCGTCGGCCGCCGGCGGGGCGGGGTGCACGAGCAGGGGCCGACCGGCACGCGAGAGCGCCTCGAGCAGCGGCCCGACCCGCTCCAGCGCCGCCGCGTCGGCGAGCGCCGGGGCCGGCAGCGCGAGGCCGACCGCGCCGTCGGCGAGCTGCCGCTCGAGATCGCGCGGATCCGGATCGGCGGCGGGCACCGCGGCCCACGGGGCGAACGGCGAGCCGTGCGGCGCCGCGAAGCCGCGCACCGCGGAGGACCACGTCGCCAGGAGCGCGCGCGACTCGTCGACGTCGGGCAGCGCGTCGAGCCCGATCGCCAGCGGCGGGACGAGGAGCGCGCGGTCCAGGCCGGCCGCGAAGAGCGCGCCGCTGCGCCGATGGAGGTCGATCTGCCGCTCGTCGAGCGGGTGGTCCGGCTCGCCCGGCAGCTCGAGGACCCACGCGTCGTCGCCGACCCGACGCGCACCGGGACCCGACCCACAGCGCTGCGCGAGGGCGTCGAGCAGCTCGACGGGCCAGGCGTGCTGATGGAGGTCGGTCCGGGCGGTCACGCCACCCAATATAGGGAATTCCAGTCGGGTTTGCAGGTTTACGGCGGATCGCCTGGACCCTCAGGCGTTCCGGACCAATCGCCCAGGAGGTGCACGAGCGCCGCCTCGACGACCTCCGCCCCGGCGGGGCGGTGGGCCAGGCGGTCGAGCAGCAGCCCGTCGACCATGGCCGCCATCGCGCGCCCATCCCGCTGAGGGTGCCGCGATCCGGCCGCGACGACGATCGGCTCGCAGAGGCGCCAGAAGACGAGCGCCGCGTCGGTCATCCGCTCGGCCAGGCGCGGGTCGCGCACCGCCGCGAGCTCGAGCTCGAGGCGCGCGACGTGCTGCTCGCGCTCGTCGTCCATCCAGGCCATGAGCGCTCGCGCGAACGCGCCCACGTCGATCGCGGGACCCCGGCGCGCCGCGGCGAGGGCGACGTCGTGCGCGAGGTCCCGGACCCGCCGCTCACAGTCCGTGGCGAGCCGGTCGACCATCGCCTCGACGAGCCCGTCGCGGGACGCGAACCAGTACGTCACCGAGCCGTGCGGCACGCCGGCCGCGGACTCGACCGCCCGGTGCGTGACCGCCTGCAGCCCGCCGGCGGCCAGGAGGCGCAGCGCCTCGTCGAGGAGGCGGTCGCGGCGGTCGGTCGCAGGCTCGGTCGCACGTGCCACCACGCCATCATGCCACGCCGCCTTGACAGCCGGAGCAGATTCTTCTACAACCGGAGAACTTCTCCGACTGGAGAACGTCCCACGCCGATCGGCGCGGCGCCGCCCGGCTCCGACCCACCGAGGTCCCGTCCCATGTCCCGCAGCTCCTCCTCCGTGCCCATCCGCCCCGTCGCGATCCTCGCCCTGGCGTGCGTGGCGCAGCTCATGCTCATCGTCGACGACACGATCGTGAACGTCGCCCTCCCGACGATCGGCGAGGAGCTCGGCTTCTCCGAGTCCGGGCTCTCGTGGGTCGTCAACGCGTACTTCCTGACCTTCGGCGGGTTCCTGCTCATCGGCGGCCGCGTCGCCGACCGGGTCGGCCCCCGGCGCGTGTTCCTGCTCGCGCTCGCCGCCTTCGCGCTCGCCTCCGCGGCGTGCGGGCTGGCGACCGACGACGTGATGCTCGTCGTCTCGCGGGCGATCCAGGGCATCGCGGCCGCGATGCTCTCCCCCGCCGCCCTGGCGCTCATCCTCGGCAGCCACGCCGAGGGACCGGCCCGAGCCCGCGCGCTCGCCGTCTGGACGAGCCTCCTGGGCATCGGCGCCGCCACCGGGCTGCTCGCCGGCGGCGCACTGACCGAGCTCCTCGACTGGCGCTGGATCTTCTTCATCAACCTGCCGGTCGCCGCGGTCGCGCTGCTGCTCGTGCCGCGGATGGTGCCCGCCGACGACCTGCGGTCGGCCCGCACCTCGCCCAACGTCGCGGGCGCGACCCTCGGCACGCTGGCGCTGCTCGTCCTCGTGTTCACCGTGGTGGAGACCGAGCACGCGGGCTGGACGTCGGCCCGGACCCTCGCCGGCTTCGGCGCCGCCGCGCTCCTCGCCACGCTCTTCGCGCTCGGGGAGCGGCGCTCGGCGTCGCCGCTGCTGCCGCCCGCGCTGCTGCGCCGCCGCCGGCCGATGATCGCCAACGGCGCGGTCTTCCTCGGGGCCGCCGGCCTCATGGCGATGTTCTTCTTCCAGACCCTCTACCTGCAGCGGGTGCTCGGGTGGGGCGCGCTGGAGACCGGCGCGGCGTTCCTGCCGTTCAGCATCGCCATGGGCACCGTGTCGGCGCTCATGGGCAAGGTCGTCGGGCGCGTCGACATCCGCGTGCTCGTCGGCCTCGGGATGGGCGCGGCGGCGACCGGGCTCCTGTGGATGAGCTCGCTCACGCCGACGAGCGACTACGCCACCCACGTGGCGCCGTCCCTCGCGCTCACGGCGGCGGGGCTCGGGGCCGCGTTCATGCCGCTCATGGAGCTCGCGACCGGCGGGGCCGAGGACCGCGACGGCGGCCTCGCGTCCGCGCTGCTGACGACGGGCCAGCAGATCGGCGGTGCGATCGGGATCGCGGCGATGGTGACGATCGCGACCGCGACGACGCGCGACGAGCTCGCCGCCGGGACGGCCGCGCCGCAGGCGCTCACCGACGGCTTCACGCACGCGTTCCAGATCCAGGCGGGCGTCCTGGCCGCCGCCGGCGCGCTCGCGGTCCTCCTGCTCGGGCGTGCGGCGGCGCGGCGCCCCGCGGCGGACGTCGCCGACGCACCGTCCCCGGCGTGAGCGATCCGCCGCGTCCCGGCCCGGCGGCCGGGACGCGGCGGTCGTAGGATCGGTCCGATGCCGCGGATCGAAGCCGACACGGTCGCCGAGCACCGGGCCCGTCAGCACGAGGCGCTGCTCGAGGCGGCCGAGGCGGTGCTCGTGGAGCGCGGCCACGAAGGGCTGACGTTCGCGGCGCTCGGCGAGCGGACCGGCCTCGCGCGGAACTCCGTCTACCGGTACGTCTCCTCCCGCGAGGACATCGTCGCCCAGGTCCTCGAGCGGCCCCTGCCCGGCTGGCTCGAGCGCCTGCGGGACGCGATGGCGCGCGCCGACGGCCTCGACGGCCAGGTCGCGGCGTTCGTCGGCGCGCAGCTCCAGCTCGTGGCCGGCGTGCGGCCGGAGCTCGCGGGGGCTCTCGCGCAATCCCCCTTCAGCCCCGAGCTGCGCTCCCGGCTCTCGGCGATGACGTTCCAGCCGGCCGTGCTGCTGGAGGAGGCGCTCGTCGCCACCGGCCACCCGCACGCAGCCGTCACCGCCCAGCTCGCCCAGGGGATCGTCAACGCCGCCGTCCGCGTGCTGCACCAGTCCGGGGCGCCGCTCGACGAGGTGACGGCGATCGCCGTGGCGACGGTGCAGCGCGCCGTCGAGGCGCACTGAGGGCACCGCGACGCGAGGCCGCGGCGGCGGTCGCGCCGGCCCCCGGGCCGGAGCACCGACGCGGGCCGCCAGCGCCGACCCGGGACGCCGTCAGCGCGCGTCGACGGCGCGGAGCCAGACGCCGGCCGCCAGCGACTCCGGCAGCGGCCGACGCTCGTCGCCGTCGCCCAGCAGCCAGGCGGACCGTCCGCCGAGGCCCGCGACGACGCGCAGCGCCCGACCCGGGACGCACCCCGCCTCGTGGAGCTCCGCCACGAGCGACCGCGGATGCCGGGACAGCCGCGCCACGGCGCCGACCGTGCCGATCGGCGCGTCGGCGGCGCGCACGAGCGTCGGGGCCTCCGCACGGTCGCGCTCGAGGTCGATCGGCCAGCCGTTCGGGTCGTGGTCGGGCGCGCCGATCCGCTCGAGCATCCGCTCCGCGGTGCGCGCACCGACCGAGACGCCGAGCGGCACGCCGTCGACGTACGCGTCCGCGACCGGGAAGGCGAGCTCCTCGACGAGGAACCGCACGACGATCCGCTGACGGCGCACCACGTCGTCCGCGCGCGCGAGGCCGGCGGCGGTCAGCGCCCAGCGGCGGCGCAGCGCCCGCTCGACGAGGCCGTCGCGCTCGAGCCGGAGCAGGACCTCGCGGGCGGAGACGGGGACGACCCCGAGGACCTCCGCGAGCCGCGCGGTCCCGAACGGCCGGCCGAGTGCCCCGCAGGCGTGGCCCAGGGGGAAGGCGAGCGCGTGGATCGCGGCAACGTACCGGTCGGTCGCGGTGATGCCGGAACGACGTGGCGCGACCCCGACGGGACGCAGCGACCGAGCGGAGCCCATGGCGCCCGATGATAGCGACAAGCGTCGACAAGTTGGTCCGCCGATGCAGCCGGGGGCGCGTCGAGTTAGGGTGACCCGCGCAGGTTAGGCCGTCCTAAGGGTTGCTACGCTCCGCGTCATGCCCGCCGCCGACACGCAGAGCGACCACCAGGCGCCGGCCGCCGTCCTCGCGACGCCGGCCCCGACCGCCCCCGTCCGCACGCCGCAGGACCGCCCTTCAGCCGCCGAGGAGGCCCGGACCATCGTCGCCGCGACGAAGACCGGCACGCTCGCCTCGCTGAGCGAGGACGGCGGTCCGTGGGCGTCGATGGTCGCCTTCGCGACGCTCGAGGACGGACGTCCGGTGCTCATGGTCTCGACGCTCGCCGAGCACGGACGCAACCTCGAGCGCGAGCAGCGCGCGAGCCTCTCCGTCGTCACCGCCGGCAAGGAGGGCGCCGACCCGCTGGACAACGGCCGCGTGACGCTCGCCGGCGTCGCGGAGCGCGTCGAGGGCGACGAGGCCAAGGCCGCGCGCGCCGCCTACGTCGCCGCGGTCCCGCCGGCCGCGGTCTTCTCGACCTTCGGCGACTTCTCGACCTGGGTCCTGCGGGTCGACCGCGTGCGCTGGGTCGGCGGCTACGGCCGGATGGACTCCGTGACCACCGAGCAGTACCTCGCCGCCGAGCCCGACCCCGTGCTCCCCCGCGCCGCCGGCGCCGTGCGGCACCTCAACGAGGACCACGCCGACGCGCTCCTGGCGATGGCGCGCGTGCTCGGCGGGCACCCCGACGCGACGAGCGCCCGCTGCGAGCGTGCCGACCGCTACGGCCTCGACCTGCGCGCCGACACCCCGAGCGGGCGCGCGAACGTCCGGGTCGGCTTCGAGGCGCCGCTCGACGACGCGCAGGGCCTGCGGGCGGCGACGGTGGCGCTCGCGCGCCTGGCGCGCGCGGCCGACTGACGGGCCGGGGCCCTGCGCCGCCCGCCGATCGAGGCGCCGCCCGGCGGGCGCCCGCGGCGCGACGAGCCCGCACCGCGCGGCCCGTCGAGCCGTCGTCCGGTGCTGTGGTACCTTGGCCGACCCGTGGTTCGGTCGCCCAAACTCCGCGTGTCGGCGGTGGCCGCGCTCGCGGTGGCGGCGACCGGGATCGGCGCCGGCCCGCTCGTCGGCGGCCCCGTGGTCGGCACCACGCCGGCAGCCGCGGCCCGGAAGCTCGGCCCCCTGGACCGGGCGGTCCAGCGACTGCAGGCGGCGCAGCGGTCCGACGGCGGGTTCGCGCCCACGGTCCGCGATCGGCGCTCGGATCCCTCGGTCACCGTCCTCGCGGCCCTGGCCCTCGCCTCCGTCGG
>JALRCL010000094.1 GCA_023268575.1 Patulibacter sp. | reverse complement strand
CAGCATCACCTGCGTCAACGCCGATCTCCTGCCCGTCGTGCGCCATCGGCTGCGTCGACGGGTGCGCGAGGACGGGATGAGCATCGGCCTCTGGTGGTGGGAGCTGGAGCAGGTGCCGGCGACCTGGGAACCGGCGATCGCGCTGGTGCACGAGGTGTGGGCGGGCAGCTCGTTCGTCGCCGAGGCCTTCCGGCGCTCGACGGCGCTGAGGGTGCGCGAGACGCCGCTGGGCCTCTCGAGCCTGCCGGCGGCGGGGGCGCTGCCCGGCGAGGTCGCCGGGGACGACCGCCCCTACGTGCTGGTCGTGTTCGACTACGCGTCGCAGATCGAGCGCAAGAACCCGATCGGCGCCATCGACGCGTTCCTGCGGGCCGGCTTCGGCGAGCGGGTGCGGCTCGTCCTCAAGAGCGTCGGCGGGCGACGGCACCCGATCGACGCCGAGCGCGTGCGGCTCGCCGCCGAGGCCGCGGGCCCTCAGGTGGTGCTCCTGGACCGCGTCCTGCCCGAGGGGGAGCAGGCGGCGCTCGTCGCGGGCGCCGCGGCCTTCCTCTCCCCGCACCGCGCCGAGGGGCTCGGGCTCACCGTCGCGGAGGCGATGCTGCGCGGCGTCCCGGTGATCGCGACGGACTACGGGGGGAGCACCGACCTGCTCGACGCGCGCACCGGCTGGCCGATCGCGTGGGCGCCCGGCACCGTGCCGACCGAGTGCGGCCCGTACCCCGCGGGCGAGCGATGGGCGGAGCCCGACCTCGGCGCCGCCGCGAGCGCGCTGGAGGCGGTGCTGGCGGGAGGCCCTGCCGTCGCGGCGCGCACCGAGGCGGCGAGGGCCTCCGCGCGGGATCGGGCCGATCGACTCCGGCGGGGCGAGGACCTCGCCGCCGCGGCGGAGGCCGCCATCTCGTGGCTCGACGCCTACGAGCGGGCGGAGTGGGAGGCTGCTCAGCCTCCCGCCGCGCCCTCCCCGCCGCCGACGCGGATCGGTCGTCTGCGTGCGACCCTCAAGCGACGAGGGGACTGACGATGGACGAGCAGATCACCGCCGAGAACCGGCGACGGATCGCCCTGACGCTCACGGCGGCGCAGGATGTCGCCGACATCCCGAAGGTCGAGGGGGCGGGCGGGATCGAGGTCCGGGACGGGGCCGCCGTCCAGGTCATGCACAACGGCGTGCTCGTCGAGCACGGTGGCTACCACGGCGCCTGGATGGCGGAGATCATCCGCCGCCTCCGCGGGCACCACGAGCCGCAGGAGGAGCGGGCCTTCCACGCGCTGGTCCGGCGCCTCGCCCGCGAGGCGCCGGGGCGCCCGACGATGATCGAGCTCGGCGGCTTCTGGTCGTACTACTCGCTCTGGTTCGCCGCCGAGCTGGACGGTGCGCGCAACGTCATCATCGAGCCGGACCCGTCGAATCTCGCCCTCGCTCGGCGCAACCTCGCGCTCAACGGTCGCGAGGCGACGCTCGAGCAGGCGGCCGTGGGCATCGAGGACGGCGCGCCGGTGCGGATCGTCTGCGAGAGCGACGGCGAGGAGCGCGAGGTGCCGGCCGCGTCCGTCGACGGCCTGGCGCGTCGGCACGGCCTGGAGCGCGTCGACCTGCTCCTCGCCGATGTCCAGGGTGCCGAGCTCGATGCCCTGCGCTCCGCGAGCGAGCTCGCCCGGAGCCGCCGCCTGCGGTTCCTCGTGATCTCCACGCACCACCACCGGATCTCCGGGGATCCGCTCGTCCACGAGCGCTGTCTCGCGCTCCTCGAGGAGTGGGGGGCGCACGTCATCGTGGAGCACGCGGTGGAGGAGTCGGTCAGCGGCGACGGGCTCATCGTCGCGTCGCTGGACCCCCGTGACGCCGACCTCGTCGTCGAGGTGCACCGCGCGCCGGTTCGGCAGAGCCTGTTCGGGCCGCTCGGCCCCGACCTCGCGGAGGCGCAGGCGGCGGCGCGGGACGCGACGGCCGCGGCGGCCGCCGCGGGGCAGGACGCGGAGGACGCCCGGCGTCGAGCGCGTGCCGCCGACGATGCGCTCCGAGCGGCGTCGGGCCGGCTCGAGGAGCTGGAGGCGGAGCTCGAGCGGGTGCGTGTCGATCGCGAGGCGCTGCACGCGGAGCTGCACGCCGTGCTCGAGGACCGTGAACGGCTGCACCGCGAGCTCGCGGGCCGGGCGGCGCCTCGGCGGTCCCTCCGTCGCCGGTGAGCCGCGGCGGGGGCTGGCCTAGAGTGCGTGCCGTGCACGACGTCCGGCCGCTCGTCTCGCTCCTGTCGCGCCCGATCGTGGCGCTCGACGTCGGCTGTCGCTGGGGCGTGACCGACGGCTGGGGCGCGCTCCTGCCGGATGCCCTGCGCGTCTACGCCTTCGACGCCGATCCGGACGAGTGCGCACGGTTGCAGGCGGCCGCGCCGGAGGGCGTCGCCTACGTGCCGCTGGCGCTCGGCGATCGCTCGCGCGAAGCGACCCTCTACCTCACCGCCGCGCCGGGCTGCTCGTCGCTCTTCCCGCCCGCCGAGCCCCTGCGCGAGCGGACCCCGGCCCTGCGCGAGGAGCTCCGGGTCGTCGCGCGCGAGCCGCTTCGCCTCGAGACGCTCGACCGCTGGGCCGCGGACGAGGGCGTGGTGCGGGTCGACGTCATGAAGCTCGACGTCCAGGGTGCCGAGGGCCTCGTGCTCGAGGGCGCCGCGACGGTCCTGCGGGACGTCCGCGTGATCGAGAGCGAGGTCGTCTTCAACCCGCTCTATGAGGGCCAGGCGCTGTTCGGCGACGTCGACCGGCTCCTGCGGAACCACGGCTTCGAGCTCTGGAGCCTGCGGCAGCTCGTGCACTACTCCGCGGACTGGCGCACCGGCGACGCCCCGGTCGACGACGTCCAGATCACCGACAGCCGGCCCACCGGCTTCCGGGCCGAGGGCGGTCAGCTCTCCTGGGGCCACGCGTACTACGTCGCCCCCGAGTACCTGTCCGGCGACTGGTCGTCGCCGGCGGAGGCGGCGCGCGACGCGGTGGCGGCGAGCCTGCTGGGCCTGGACGAGCTCGCGCGGCACGCGGCGACGAAGGCCGGGGTCGCACTCGATGCGGCGCAGGACGAGGACGCGCTCGTGGAGGTCGCCGAGGACGACGTCGCCGAAACGGCGCCCGTCGCGGTGGGGGGCGAGCCGGCGACCGCCGACGGGGCGGAGCTGCTCCTGGAGCTCGACCGGGTCCGCGCCGATCGGGACGCGTTGCACGCCGAGCTCCACCGGGTCCGCGCGGACCGCGATCGGCTCCAGGCCGGTGCGGCGCGCGGCGGGACCGTGGAACGCGTGCGCTCGCGGCTGCGACGCAGCTGACCACGAGCGGCCCGGCGTGGCGGCCCGCCCGTTAGGGTCGGGCCGCAGGTGCATCGACCACGGCTCCGTCTCCCTCGCGGCGGCCGGTGGACGCGAGCCCTGCTCCCGGAGCTCGTCGTCCTCGGACCGATCCTCGCCCTCGGCGCGCTGCTGCGCGGCGGGCTGTTCCTCGCGGCGTCGCCCGGGCTGCTGAACAACGCCGACGGGGCGGTCTTCGTGGCCGAGACGCTCGGCGGGTCGACGGTCGGCAACGCGCTGCACCCGCCGGGCTACATGTTCGGGCTGCGCTGGGCGTTCGACCTCGCGGGATCGGCGTCCGGGGCGATCGTGCTGCAGCACCTCGCCGGGCTGGCGGCCGCCGCGGCGATCTACGCGGCCGTGCGCCTGCTGGGCGGCGCGCGCTGGGCGGCGGCCGGCGGCGCGCTCGTGGCCGCCGCGTCGGGCGACGTGGTCGTCCTCGGGCACACGTTCATCAGCGAGCAGGCGTTCCTCGTCGTGCTCGCGCTGGCGCTCCTGCTGGCGGCCGTCGTCGAGCACCGCCGCTCGGCGTGGCCGCTGCCGGTCCTCGCGTTGCTCGCCGCGGCGCTCGGCACCGTGCTCGTCGCCGGGGTGATCGTCCGGACCGTCGGGCTGCTGCTGCTCCCGATCTTCGCGCTCTGGCTGCTCGGGCCGCGGCCCTCGCTGCGCGGCGTCGCGCTGCTCGTCGCCGGCGTCGCCGGCGGCGCCGCGCTGATGGGGCCCTACCTGCACCACCGCCAGGTCGAGACCGGCCGCGCGAGCCTCTCGACCGCCGAGGGCTGGAGCGCGTACGGCCGGATCGCCCAGATCGCCGACTGCACGCTGCTGCGGCTGCCCGACGACCTCACGCGCTTCTGCGAGCGGAGCTCGACCGGCGCCGGCCACCGGCCGGACGTCCGCGCGTACTGGTTCGTCATGGACCACTCGCCGGCGCTGCAGCACTTCGGCGGCCCGGGGCCGGGCAACGACGAGCTCGCCCGGTTCGCCGCCGAGGTCCGCCGGCAGATGCCGCTCGAGTCCGCCGCGGTGCGCCTGCGCGACGTCGTCCGGTCCGCGTGGCCGGCGTACGCCCAGCGACGGGCCTCGCAGATCGTCGGACCGCAGGAGGAGCTGGCCGCCGACGTTCGGTGGCGGGCGGCCGAGGACGGGACGATCGGGCCGCTGCGCGACCACGGCCTGGCGACGGCGTACCGCAGCGACGAGGCGCGCCTCGAGCTCGCCGCCCGGATCCAGGAGCTCACGCGGTTCTGGCCGTGGCTGCTCGTCCCGGCCCTCGTGGCGGTCGCGTTCGGGCTCGCTCGCGGTCGCGGGCGACGCCGCCCGATCGCCCTGGTGGGGTCGGTCGCGGGGACGCTCGTGGCCGGTGGTGCGGCGATCCAGCTCTACAACCCGCGCTACGCCGTGCCGGCGCAGCCCTTCGCGGCGGCGGCGGGGCTGCTCGGGCTCCAGGCGCTCGGTGCGTCGGCGTGGGCGCGATCCCGCTGGGCAGCGCGGCACGGGTGGTCGACGCGCCTGGCCGCGGCGTCGCGGCGGACGCTGACCGCCGCGCGCGGCGCCGCCGCACGCGCGCCCCGCGCCCTGTGGGTCGTGCTCGCGGGCGCCGCGCTGCTGCGGCTGGCGACGGTCCTCGCGATCCACCCGGCGATCACCGACCGCGAGAGCACCGAGGCCGCGATCGTCCAGGCGCGCTGGGGCCTCTGGTCCGACCTCGTGCAGGCCCCCGCGGACCCGCTCTGGGCGCAGCTCCACGAGGCCCTGGGGGTGGGCCAGGGCGCGGCCGCGGCGCTCCAGCACCTGCTCGGCCTCGTCGCCGTCGTCCTCGCGTACCTCGTCGTCCGCCGCCTCGGCGCGCCGCGCTGGGCCGGCGTGGGCGCCGCGGCCCTCATCGGCCTGGACCCCGACCGGGTCGCCCTGGAGCACCTCGCGGGCGCGTCGTCGCTCGGGTTCCTCGGCCTGGCGCTCGCGGTCCTCCTGCTCGCGGCGCCACGCCCCTCGGCGTGGCGGGCGCTCGCCGGCGGGGCGGCGGCCACGCTCGTGCTGCTCGACCTGCCCGGCACGGTCGCGTGGATCGCCGCTCTGATGGCGGTCGCCGCGGTCGCCGCCTCCGGCGTGCGCGCCGGAGCGGGCGTGCGCACCGCGGGCCTGCGCGCCGGGGCGGTCGCGGTCGTGCCGCTCGTGGCGCTGACGCTCATCACCGTCGACACGTGGGACGTCGTCGGCGGGCGGCTGCGGCTCGACGCCGCCGCGCCGTTCAGCCGCTACGTCGCGGCCGCGCAGCGCACGGCGTGCCCGGCCACGGTCGAGGCGGACCTCCGACCGCTCTGCGTCGCCGGCGGGGACGACACCTCGCGCGCCGCGCTCGCGGGCCGCGTCCGTGCTGCGGCCCCCGGCGACGCCGCGACGCAACGCGTGCTGCTCGAGCGCTGGCTGGACGCCGTCGGCGGCGCACCGCCCGCGATGGTCGCCGGCCTGCGCAGCGCGTGGCGACGGACCTGGGTGGAGGGGCGCGCGCTCGCGCCGCTGGACCTCGGCGCGCGGCAGCAGGCGATCGGCCCCCGCGTCCTGCAGATCGCACGCGATCACGAGGAGGCCGTGCGCGAGCAGGTCCGCAGCGGCCCCGGCGACCCCGTCCGGCTGAGCCGCCTCGTCCCGCTTACTGAACGTGGCGGATCGAACGCTACTTGGAGCCCTTATTACGTAACGTTCTGCTACAGCTCGGCATCGAGTGCGAACTTCGATCCTCCGACGCTCGCAACGATCGAACTTATCGGAACCTTTCACGATGTGGTAGTCGACGACGCAACAA
>JALRCL010000012.1 GCA_023268575.1 Patulibacter sp. | reverse complement strand
ACCGCCGCCAGCCAGGCGCTGTCGCTCGTCGGGCGGACCGTGACCTACACGGCCGCCGACAAGACGGTCCACACCGGCGTCGTGGAGTCCGTGACCTTCGACGGGGGCGTCCCGACGCTCACCGTCTCCGGCGTGACGGGGGTCTCGCCGGCCACGGTGACCGCCGTCCGCGACGGCGCGCCGCCGAGCGGCACCAGCACCCCGGACGCCGCGGGGGCGGCGTCCGCACCCGATTCCAGCAACGACGACGACTGAGGGGGGACCTCGATGCTCCGCGGGATGTACAGCGCCATCAGCGGCCTGAAGGCGCACCAGACCATGCTCGACGTGACGGCGAACAACCTCGCCAACGCGAACACCGTCGGCTACAAGGCGTCGCGCACGACCTTCGCCGACTCGCTCTCGCAGTCGATCCGCGGTGCCGCGGGTCCGACGGCGGAGACCGCCGGCACGAACGCCGCGCAGGTCGGCCTCGGCGTGCGCGTCTCCTCGATCGACAACCTCGTCGGCACGAGCGCGACGCAGATGACCGGCAACCCGACCGACGTCGCGCTCCAGGGCGAGGGCTGGTTCTCCGTCGTGCGCGCCGACCCGTCCGCGCCGGTGCCCGCCAACGGCAGCTGGTCCTACACGCGCGCCGGCAACTTCACGACGACCGCCACCGGCCACCTGACGACCCCGGACGGGCTCTACGTCCTGGGGTACGGCGTCACCGGCACCGGCACGCCCGACGTCGCCGGCGGCCCGCAGTTCCTGCAGCTGCCGGCCGGCGCCTCGGACGTCGCGATCGGCAGCGACGGCTCCGTGAGCTACGTCGACCACTCCGGCGGCCCGCTGGACGGCACGCGCCAGACGGCCGGCTTCATCGCCGTCAGCCGGTTCCCGAACCAGGCCGGCCTGCAGCGCCTCGGCGGCAACCTCTGGTCGGCCACCGCCAACTCCGGCGCCCCGACCACCGACACCCCCGGCGTCAACGGCAACGGCGCGCTGATCTCCGGCGCCCTGGAGATGAGCAACGTCGACCTCGCCAGCGAGTTCACGACGATGATCTCCGCGCAGCGCGGCTTCCAGGCCAACTCGCGGGTCATCACGGTCGCCGACGACATGCTGCAGGAGGTCGTGAACATGAAGCGCTGATCGCGCTTCCCGTGTTCACGCTCCGCACGATCGAGGATCCCCCGTGATCACCGTGCACCGGCTGGGCCTCGAGCCCAAGCCGTTCCTCCTCAACTGCGACCTCATCGTCATGGTCGAGTCCACCCCGGACACGATCGTGACGCTCACCACCGGCGACCGCGTCGGCGTGGTCGAGACGCCGGCGGAGGTGCGCGCGGAGGTCGCCCGCTGGCGCGCCGGCGTCCAGCGGCTGGCCGCCCGCGGCGGTCTCGATCCGACGCACGTCGGTCCGGCTGAAGTCCGGGCGCTCACGGCCGATCACCACCGGCGATGAAGGCAGCAACCGGCATCGGGATCGCGCTCGCCTGCGCGATGATCTTCGGTGGGGCGACGATGGAGGGCACCCAGCTCGGGGTCCTCTTCAGCATCCCGTCCTTCATGATCGTCTTCGGCGGCACGATCGGGGCCACGATGGCCGCGGTCGGCATGGAGACGACGAAGGCCATGCCCGGCCTCATGAAGCGCGTCATGTCGGCCGAGCCGCCCGACCTCGCCGGCCGCGCCGGCGAGCTCGTCGGCTTCGCCGAGCAGGCCCGCCGCGACGGCCTCCTCTCGCTCGAGGGCAAGGTCGGCGAGATCGACGACCAGTTCTGCCGCAAGGGCCTGCAGCTCGTCGTCGACGGCACCGAGCCGGGCGCGTTGCGCGACGTGCTCGAGTCCGAGATCGACGCGATGGCGGCCCGCCACCACGTCGGTGCCGACGCCTACGAGAAGGCCGGCGGCTTCGCCCCGACCATCGGCATCATGGGCGCCGTCCTCGGGCTCATGCACGCGCTCGGGTTCCTCAACGACCCGGCGATGCTCGGCGAGGCGATCGCCGCCGCGTTCGTCGCGACGCTCCTCGGCGTCGGCATCGCGAACGTCGTGCTGCTGCCGGTGGGGGCGCGCCTGAAGGCGCTCTCCGCCGACGAGGTCGTGCTCCGCGAGCTGACGCTCGAGGGGCTGCTCGCGATCCAGGCGGGCGAGAACCCGCGGATCGTCGAGGTCCGCCTCGACGCCCTGATCCCGCCGTCGCAGCGCGACGCCGCCAAGGGCAGCGGCAAGGGCGGCAAGGGCGCGCCGACGTCGATCGACGACGCTCCGAGCCGGCGGGCGGCATGAGCGGCGGCGGACGTCGCCGCGGGCGCCGCGGTCAGCAGGGCGGTCACGAGAACCACGAGCGGTGGCTCCTGACCTACGCCGACATGCTGACGCTCCTCGTCGCGCTGTTCATCGTGATGTTCGCCGTCTCGATGGTCGACCAGCGGAAGTTCGAGGAGGTCGCGAAGTCGCTGCAGGAGGCGTTCGCCGGGAAGTCGCTGCCGGGCGGCGGGTCGATCAAGCCCGACCGCTCGGGCGCCTCCGGCGTCTCCAGTCCGCTGCAGGAGGTCGCCGCGATCCAGCCGCTCTCCGTCGTCCAGGCCCAGGACCGCAAGCAGCGCCCGAGCGAGGAGCGCGCCCGCGCCGCGCGCCGGGAGCAGCTCGAGCTCGAGGGCCTGAAGCGTCGCGTCGACGCCCGCCTGGCCGCCCACGGCCTGCAGGGCCGCGTCGAGACGAGCGTCGAGCGCCGCGGCCTCGTCATGCGGATCCTCACCGACGACGTCCTCTTCGCATCCGGCTCGGACGATCTGCGGCCCGAGGGCGTCGAGATCCTCGACGAGATCGCCGGGGTGCTGCGGCTCGACGCCCGGCACCCGATCGCCGTCGACGGCCACACCGACGCCGTCCCGATCAGCACCTCGCGCTTCCCGTCCAACTGGGAGCTCTCCTCCGCGCGCGCCTCGCGCGTCGTGCGGCGGCTCGCCGGCTGGTCGATCGACCCGCGGCGGCTGTCGGCCACCGGCTATGGCCAGGAGCGCCCGCGCGCGCCGAACGCCACCGCGTCCGGTCGGCAGCAGAACCGCCGCGTCGAGATCTCGCTGACGCGCCTGGAGGGCGAGGCCGCCGCGCCGGTCGCGCCCGTCTCGCTCACCGCGTCCTCCTCCACCTCCGCCACGGCCACCACGCCCTGACCCCGCGAACCCGCGACCCCCGACCGTCATGGACAAGAAGAAGCTCATCGTCG
>JALRCL010000958.1 GCA_023268575.1 Patulibacter sp. | reverse complement strand
CTGCGTCACGGCTTCCTCTCGTCCGCAGGCGAGGAGTGGTTGCGCGTCGTCGACCGGCAGGGACCGGACGCCCGCGCGCTGCGGGGGCTGGCGCTCGTCGCCGCGCAGTCCGGCATGGCCGAGGACGCCGTCGCGCTGGCCGCCGACGCCGAGGCGCTCGCCGGGCGCCCGCTCGAGGAGATCGCATGATCTCGCGCCACGTCGCCGGCGTGCCCCTGCTCGTCGTGCTGCCGCTGGGGGAGGACCCGGCGGTCGCGCTGCGCGCCCTCGAGGCGCTCGCCGCGCTGGACCCCGAGCCCGCGCACCACGTCGCGATCGTCGCGCCGGACCACCCGCCGCTGCGCCGGCTGCTGACGCAGCTGCAGGGCGACGTCGCGATCCTCGACGCGCCCGATCCGTCCGGTGATCCGGTAGCGGCGTGGACCGCCGCCCTCGACGCCGCGTTGCCCGGCGACGACGCGTTGCTCCTCGCCGGTCCGGTGACCCCGGCGCCCGACGCGGTCGGCGCGATCGAGGCGACCCTCGACGACAGCGTGGCCGCGTTGCTGCCCGGGACCGCGCCCGGCCGGCTGAGCGCCGTGGCCGCCGACCGCGTGCTGTTGCGCGCGGCGCTCGCGGCGATGCCGGCGCCGGAGGTCTCCGCCGCGCACCCCGGCAGCACCGCCCTCACGCACCTCGCGTTGACCCTCGCCGGCCACGGGGCGGTCCGGCCGGCCGCGACCGCCCCGGCGCCGTCGCTCGACGCGCCCGTGCCGACCGCGACCGGCGGCGTCGGTCACCTGGCCGCGCACGCCGGCGACGCCTCGGCCGGGTCGCGCGGCCGGCGCGACGCGCGGGGCCGCGGCGCCCACCGGCCCGGCGGCGCGCCGGAGGTCTCGATCGTCATCCCGACCCTCGACGCCACCGGCCCGCGGCTGCAGGCGTGCGTCCGTGCCCTGCAGGTGCACACCGATGCGCCGCACGAGCTGCTCGTGATCGACAACGGCGCGCCGGCCCAGGGGTTCACCGCCCCGGTCAACGCCGGCCTGCGCGCCACCCGCGGCCGCTACCTCGTCGTCTGCAACGACGACGTCCAGGTGCGTCCCGGCTGGTGGGCGCCGCTGCGCGCGGCGCTGGACGACGGAGCGCCCGTCGCGTTCCCGCTCACCGTCGACGGGGCGATGCGCGAGGACTTCGCCGCCTGGTGCTTCGCGCTGACGCCCGCGACCATCGACCGGTTCGGCGTCGCGCCCGGCGAGTTCCTGCACCCCGAGCTGCGCGTCTGGTTCCAGGACACCGACCTGCTCCTGCGGCTGCGCGCCGCCGGCACCCCGCCGCGGCTCGTCCGGTCCTCGACGGTCACCCACGGCCTGAGCGAGACGGTCGCCACCACCGACCCCGCGCTGCGCGCGTGGATCGACGCGCAGGTGCTCGCCGACCGCGAGCGCTTCTGCGCCCTGCACGCCGACGCGGGCGTCGTCGTGACGGAGGCCGCGTGACGATCACCGACGCGATCGGCCGGATCCAGGAGATCCAGGCGCTCATGGCGCCGCGCGTCTCGACGCCCGTCAGCGGCGGGGTGGCGGTCGCGACGCTCACCGGGTCGACGGGCTCCGCGAGCGCGAGCGCGGGCGCCGCCGGCGCCGCTTCGCCGTTCGCCGCCGCCCTGCGCCAGGCGAGCAGCACCTCGAGCGCCGCCGGCGCCGGTCCGCGGATGGTCCAGGCGGCGCAGACGCAGCTCGGCGTCGCCGAGCAGCCGCCGGGCTCCAACGACGCGCCGGCGATCCGGAGCTACCGCGCCGCGCTGCAGAACGATCCCGGCGTCGGGCCGTGGTGCGCGATGTTCGTCTCGTGGGCGGCGCAGCAGGCCGGCACGCCGCTCGGGGACACCGGCGGCGGCTTCGCCTCGGTCGACCAGATGTGGGCCTGGGCCCAGCGCTCGGGACACGCGCTGCCCGCCGGCGGCACGCCGCAGGTCGGCGACATCATCGTCCTGAACCAGCACACCGGCCTCGTCACCGGGGTGCGCCCCGACGGCCGGATCGAGACCATCGAGGGCAACACCTCCGATCGCGTCGCCCTCCGCGACCACGCGCCCGGCGAGGCGATCGGCTACATCCGGATGGGCCGCTGATGCGCACGCCCGCCGGCTCCACCCGCGCGCCCGACCGGCGCGTCCACCACGAGCGCGGACCCGTGCGGGGCCGCGCTGCCTCCGAGCACGAGGAGCGAACGCGATGAGCCTCGACGAGTGCCATCTCGTGACCCTTCCGCGGGTCAACGACGCCCGCGGCAACCTGACCTTCATCGAGGGCGGGCGTCACGTCGGCTTCGACATCCGACGGGTCTACTACCTCTACGACGTCCCGGGTGGCGCCGAGCGCGGGGGCCACGCCCACCGCGAGCTCGAGCAGCTCTTCATCGCGATGTCGGGGAGCTTCGACATCGTCCTGGACGACGGCAACCTGCGGCAGCGCTTCTCGCTGAACCGCAGCTACGTCGGGCTCTACGTGCCGCGGATGGTCTGGCGCGAGATCGACAACTTCTCCTCCGGCTCGGTCTGCATGGTCCTCGCCTCGCAGCCCTACGACGAAGCGGACTACTTCCGCGAGTACGGCGACTTCCGCGACGCGGTCCGCCAGCGCGCCGCCGCGCCGGCGCCGGCCGCGGTCCCGCTCGGCCAGGCGGCATGAGGCCGGCGTCGGCACCGGTCGCGCCGGGCGAGCGGCGTTCCGCCCCGGCCGCGTCCGCGGTCCGTCCCGCGGGGTCCGTCCCGCGGGTCCCGTTCCTCGACCTCGCGGCGGGCGTGGCGGAGCTGCGCCCCGAGCTCGACGCGGCGTGGGCCGCGGTCGTCGACGGCGGCCGCTGGGTCCTCGGTCCGCGGCTGGAGGCATTCGAGGCGGCGTTCGCCGCCCACGCGGGCACCGCGCACGCGGTCGGCGTCGGCACCGGCCTCGACGCGCTGGAGATCGCGCTGCGCGCCCACGGCGTCGGCCCGGGCGACGAGGTCCTCGTCCCGGCGCACACGTTCGTGGCGACCTGGCTGGCGGTCAGTCGCACCGGTGCGACGCCGGTCGGCGTCGACGTGCGACCCGACACGCTGACGATCGATCCGGCCGCCGCTGCCGACGCGGTCGGGCCACGGACCGCGGCGATCGTCCCCGTGCACCTCTACGGCCACCCGGCCGACCCCGGCGCGCTCGCCGCGCTCGCCGACCGGGAGGGCCTGCTGCTCGTCGAGGACGCCGCGCAGGCCCACGGCGCGCGGTGGGTCGGCCGACGCTGCGGGGCGCTCGGCCACGCCGGCGCGTTCTCGTTCTATCCCGGCAAGAACCTCGGCGCGCTCGGCGACGGCGGGGCGATCACGACCGACGACCCCGCCGACGCCGCGCGCGCCCGG
>JALRCL010000319.1 GCA_023268575.1 Patulibacter sp. | reverse complement strand
CGATCCGCGAGCGCCAGGGCGCCCGGCGCGCCGAGGTCCGGCTGACCGCGCGCTACCCCGAGGACCGCACCGCGCCGGTGTCCGGCATCCGCACGCAGGAGATCTTCACCCTCCACGGCATCGCGGCGGCGACCGAGCACGGCTCCCGGACCGTCACGGGCGTCACGGCGCAGGGGATGACCGCCTGCCCGTGCGCGCAGGAGCACCTGCGGGACTCCTCGACCGGCCGCCTGCGCGAGGCCGGCTTCGACGACGAGCAGATCGCGACGATCCTCGAGGCCGTCCCCGTCGCCACGCACAACCAGCGCGGCTTGGGCACGCTGCTCATCGGCCGGACCGAGGACTCCGAGGTCGACGTCGACGCGCTGGACCTCGTGCGCGTCGTCGAGAGCTCGATGAGCGCTGAGATCTACGAGCTCATGAAGCGCTCCGACGAGGGCACGGTCGTCGAGAAGGCGCACCGCAACCCGCGCTTCGTCGAGGACTGCGTGCGCGAGATGCTGCGGCTGACGCTCGAGCGCTTCGGCGGCCTCGCCGACGGGGCCTTCGTGCTCGCCAAGCAGGAGAACCTCGAGACGATCCACCAGCACGACGTCGTCGCGGAGCGCTACGGCACGCTCGGCGAGCTCCGGGCCGAGCTCGGCCGGGGCGAGGAGCCTGCGCAGCACACGTCGCTGCGCCAGTGGCTCGACGCCGCTCGCTGACCCGCGGTCAGCGCGCGTACGCGGCGAGCATCCGATCCAGCGCGGTGCGGAACCGGGCCTCGGCGGGGCCGTGGGCGAGCGCCGGCGCGACCCGGCGGAGGGCCGGAACGGACTCGTCCAGCGCGGCGTCCCAGCCGGCGGCGTAGCGCGCCTGGATCGCGTCGCCCGTCCCCGGTAGCGACGCGCCGATCGTGTAGTACGCCATCGCGAGCACCAGATCGACGGCCGTCGCGTCGTCGAAGCCGGCATCGAGCAGCAGCGTCGCGAGGCGGTCGAAGTGCCGCCGGAAGTGCGGCCCGGACACGGTCCGCTCCGCGACAAGCCGCGTGAGCGACGGCTCCGCGACGAGATGCGCGCGCATCGCGACGAAGAACGCCGCGAGCTCCTCCTGCCACGGCCGGCCCGGGCGTGCCTCCGGCACGTCCGCGAGGACCGCGTCGGCGAGGAGCTCCAGCAGCTCGTCCTTGCTCGCGACGTGGCGGTAGAGCGCCCGGGGCGTGCAGCGCAGCCGCTCCGCGAGCAGGCGCATCGAGACCGCCTCGAGCCCCGCCTCGGCGACGAGCTCGCGGGCGGCGGCGACGATCGCCTCGGGGCCGAGCGATCCGCGCGACGGTGCCGGCCGCTGCGGACGCCGGCCCGCCGGGGTCGCCCGCCCCATCGCTCAGGTCGCCGCCGTGGCGTCGCCGGACCGCATCGCCCGGCGCATCCCGAGGAAGTAGTCCGCGCCGCTCCAGAGCGTGATCGCGACCATCGCGTAGACGAGGGCGTCCAGCCAGCCCGGCGAGGGGACGACGAGGATCAGTAGGAGGATCACGAGCATCTGGACCGCGGCCTTCCACTTGCCCAGCCAGGCGGCGGCGATGACCTCGCCCTGACGGGCGGCGAACGTCCGGGCGAGCTGGACGGCGAGCTCGCGGCCGATGACGACGACCGCGACCCACAGCGCAAGGCGGTCGAGGTGGACGAGGACGACCATCGCCCCGCCCACGAGGAGCTTGTCGGCCAGCGGGTCGGCGAGCTTCCCGAAGCTCGAGATCTGCTCGCTGCGCCGCGCGAGCCAGCCGTCGACGAAGTCGGTCGCCGAAGCCACGACGAAGACCGCGGCTGCGACGTCGTCGCCCGTCTCCGTCCGCTCGAGCAGCGCGATGATGAACACCGGCACGAGCAGGATCCGGCCGACGGTCAGGACGTTGGGGACGTTCGCGGGCGGCACGGCGCCGGAAGTATGGCGCGCCCCGACAGCGCCCGCACCACTGCGGCGCCGCGCGAGCGCCGGCGATCAGGGTTGCGGGCCCGCCGCGACCGCCCGCGCGGCGCGGGACGAGGCGCGCGTGGCGCCGACGCCGGCGGCGATGACGAGCACGAGGCCGGCGAGGCCGAGCAGGTGCGGTTCCTGGTGCAGGACCGCGAGGCCGGCGAGCATCGCGACCCCCGGCTCGATCGCCATGAGCACCCCGAAGGCCCCGGGGGCGATGTCCCGCAACGCCACCTGCTCGAGGGCGTAGGGGATCGCCGATCCGGCGGTCGCGGCGACCAGGCCGACGAGCAGGACGTCGCCGCGCAGCAGCGCACCGCCGCCTTGGACCACGCCGGGAACGAGCGCCACGAGCGGGGCCATGACCATCGCCAGCGCGACGGGCTGCAGGCCGGGCAGCGCGCCGCTCGCGCGGGCGCCGAGCGGGATGTAGGCGCCCCAGCACGCCGCGGCGCCCAGCAGCCAGGCCACGCCGACGAGGTCGGCGCCGCTGCTGCTCCACGGCTCGGTGAGCGCCAGCACGCCCGCGGCCGCGAGCACGACCCAGAGCCGGTCGGTGGCGCGGCGCGCCAGGACGGCCCCGACCGTGAGCGGCCCGAGGAACTCGATCGCGACGGCGACGCCGAGGTCCACGCGGTCGACGCCGAGGTAGAAGCAGAGGTTCATGAGCCCGAGCGCCAGGCCGTAGGGCACGAGCACCCGCCAGGTCCTGCGCGAGACGGCACCGACCGCCGGCCGGGCGACCGCGAGCAGCAGCACCGCCGCGAGGAACGTCCGTAGGAGCGTGGCCCCCGCCGGTCCGACGTCGTCGAACATGTGGGTCGCGACGGCGGCGGAGACCTGGCTGGAGCCGATGGCGCCGAGGACGAGCAGGACGGGCGCGGCCCCGTGCCGGCCGTCCGGCGCGGCGTCGCCCCGCGGGAGCGCCGCCTCCCCGCTCATGGCTTGAGCCGATGCCCGGTGCGGAAGAGCCAGGCGCACCAGGCGCTGAGCCCGAGGGCGAGCGCGGCGATCACCGCGAGCGAGATCCCCACCGGCACGTCGGCCTGACCCGAGAACCCGTAGCGGAAGGCCTGCACGAGATAGAAGATCGGGTTGACGTGGCTCACGACCTCCCACGCGTCGGGAAGGCGATCGACGGAGTAGAAGACGCCGCCCAGGAAGCTCAGCGGCAGGATCACGAGCGTCGTGACGAACGCCATGAAGTCCCACGACCGCGCGTAGATCCCCGCGATCACGCCGAACTGCGCGAACGCGACGAGGACGAGGGCCCCGGCCACGACGAGCACGAGCGGGCGCTCGACGCCGATCCCGGTCATCGCGATCGCGGCGGCCGTGAGGACCACGCCGGTGATCAGGCCGCGCACGACGCCGCCGATCGCGAGGCCCAGGTTGACCTCCCACCACCGCAGGGGGCTCGAGAGGACATCGTTGATGAACCGGTCCGAGCGCGCCTGGAACACCGTCGAGCTGTTGTTCGAGAACGCCGCCGTGAGGACGGCCTGGACGACGAGCCCCGGCACGATGAACTGGTCGTAGGGGACCCCGCCGACGGGGGCGATGCTGTCGCCGAGGGCCATCCCGAAGACGACGATGAACAGCAGCGACGAGACGCACGGCGCGACGATCGTCTGGACCCAGAGCTTCAGGAAGCGGACGATCTCGCGCTCGCAGAGCCAGACGACCCCGGGGCGCTCCTCGACGAAGGGCTCGGCGGCGACGCTCATCGCGCGAGCTCCTCGGCCGGCGTCATCGCGCCGGCGACCACGTCCGCGCCGGTGGCCGCGATCCCGTCCGCCGCGGCCGCCGACATCGCCTTCGCGTACACCTCGGCGATGTTCCGGGCGCCGTAGCGGGCCCGGAGCCCCTCGGCGCTGTCGCGCGCCACGATCCGCCCGCCGCGGATGAGGGCGAGGTCCTCGCAGAGCGCCTCGGCCTCCTCGAGGTAGTGCGTCGTGAGCAGGATCGTCGTGCCCT
>JALRCL010000861.1 GCA_023268575.1 Patulibacter sp. | reverse complement strand
GACCTCGCCGTTGAGCATCGGGTTCGTGACGATGTGCTCCACGAGGTCCGCGTACTCGGCGGGCTTGCCGAGGCGCGCGGGGTGCGGCACGCTCGCGCCGAGCGAGTCCTGCGCCTCCTGCGGCAGGCCGGCGAGCATCGGGGTCTCGAACAGCCCCGGCGCGATCGTCACCACGCGGATGAGCTGCGCGGCGAGCTCGCGCGCCACCGGCAGCGTCAGCCCGACGACCCCGCCCTTGGAGGCCGAGTAGGCGACCTGCCCGATCTGGCCGTCGTAGGCGGCGATCGAGGCCGTCTGGATCAGCACGCCGCGCTCGCCGTCCTCCGGCTCCTGCTGCGCGATCGCCTGCGCGGTGAGGCGCATCGCGTTGATCGTGCCGAGGAGGTTCACCGCGATGACCCGCTCGAACGCGTCGAAGGGCGTGGGACCCTTGCGCGTGAGGAGCTTCGTCGGGGTGCCGAGCCCGGCACAGACGACGGAGAGCCGGACGCCGCGCGGCGCCTCGGCGGCCGCGTCGATCGCGCGCTGGATCGAGGCCTCGTCGAGGACGTTCGCCGCGAGCCCGACGCCGCCGATCTCGCTCGCCAGCGCTTCGGCGCGCTCCTCCGCCAGGTCGGCGACGACGACGTGCGCGCCCTCGGCGGCCAGCCGGCGGGCCGTGGCCTCGCCGAGCCCCGACGCGCCGCCGTAGACGACCGCGCCTGCTCCCTCGATCTGCATGCCTCTCCCTCGGTGTGTGGTGGACGCGCCGCCCACTGGCGGCGCGCGCGTGCTTCGGCGCCCCGCGCAGGCGGCGGCGCCCGGCGCCGATCGGCGCCGCGTTCCGGTCGTCGTCCCGCCTCAGCCGGCGAGCGCGGGGGCCGCCGCGGCGGCCCGCTCCAGGTGCCGCGCGATGACCATCCGCTGGATCTGGTTCGTGCCCTCGAAGATCTGCATGACCTTCACCTCGCGCATGAACCGCTCGACCGGGAAGTCCGTGGTGTAGCCGGCGCCGCCGAGCACCTGCACGGCGTCGGTCGTGACCCGCATCGCGGCGTCGGTGGCGACGAGCTTCGCGACCGAGGCCTGGCGCGAGAACGGCCGCCCGGCGTCGCGCCGGCGAGCGGCCTCGAGCAGCGCCGCGCGGGCCGGCTCGACGGCGGCGGCCATGTCGGCGAGCAGGAACGCGAGGCCCTGGTGCCCGATGATCGGCCCGCCGAACGCCTCGCGCTCGCGGGCGTACTCCACGGCGACGTCGAGCGCGGCCTGGGCGACGCCCAGCGCGCAGGCGGCGATCCCGAGCCGCCCGGAGTCCAGGGCCGAGAGCGCGATCGGCAGGCCCTCCCCCTCCTCGCCGATCCGGCGGTCCTCGCCGACGAGCACCCCGTCGAGGTGGACGTCGGTCGTCGGGGAGCCCATGAGGCCCATCTTCGACTCGGGCTCGCCGAACGACAGGCCCTCCGCGTCGCCGGTGACGAGGAAGCACGAGATGCCGCGCGAGCGGTGGTCCGACGTCCGCGCGAAGACGACGTAGTAGTCGGCCTGGCCGCCGTGGGTGATCCACGCCTTCGTGCCGGTGATCCGGTAGCCGCCCTCGACCCGCTCGGCACGGCAGCGCATCGCCGCCGGATCCGATCCGGCATGGGACTCCGACAGGCAGTACGCGCCGACGAGCGTGCCACCGAGCATCTCCGGCAGCCAGCGCGCGCGCTGCTCGTCGCTGCCGTACTGCGCCAGCGGATAGCAGGACATCGCGTGGACCGACACGCCGACGCCCACGCTCGCCCAGCCGGCCGCGAGCTCCTCGAGCACCTGGAGGTAGAGCTCGTAGGAGAGCCCGAGCCCGCCCTCCGCCTCGGGATAGGGCATCCCGAGGAACCCGAGCTCGCCCAGCTGGGCGAACGCGTCACGCGGGAACCGGTGCGCGGCCTCGCCCTCCGCGGCGCGGGGCGCGAGGCTCGAGCGGGCGACGTCGCGGGCTGCGGAGACGAGCTCCTCGGCCTCGTCGGTGGGCAGCAGGCGCTCGGCGGGCATACCTCGAAGAGTACCGACGGACAGCCTGCAGTATCAAGCAGGGGATCGCCGGCGACCTCGGCCGCCGGCCGGCAGCCGCGCGCGTGGCGGTCCGGAGGGCGGTCTCCGACGTGGATCCACCGATGATCGGTCGAGCCTCGTGGTCAGGACCAAGCGTGGGCGGACCGGACGCCGGAGGACGGTCGAGACCAGGTGATGGCGTCCGGTGCGTCCACGCGCCGGTCATCGGCCGCGAGGCGACCCGAGGATCGGCGGATCCAGGCTCAGCCGCGCGGCTGCAGCCGGACCTCGTACGGGAAGTCGCCGAAGCGGACC
>JALRCL010000843.1 GCA_023268575.1 Patulibacter sp. | reverse complement strand
AACAGGGCATCCGCATCCGCTATATGCACTCGGATATCGACACCATAGAACGCATTGAAATCCTGCGAGATTTGCGGCTGGGGGCGTTTGACGTGCTGGTCGGGATCAACCTGCTGCGAGAGGGTTTGGACATTCCCGAATGTGGGTTGGTGGCGATTTTGGATGCCGACAAAGAAGGCTTCCTGCGCTCGGAAACCTCGCTAATCCAGACCATCGGCCGCGCGGCGCGCAACGCCGAAGGCCGGGTCATCATGTATGCCGACCGCATCACCGGCAGCATGGAGCGGGCGATTGGCGAGACCAACCGCCGCCGCGTCAAACAAGTGGCCTACAACGAAGCCCACGGGATCACGCCGACGACGATCAAGAAGGGCGTCAGCGACATCGCCGAGTTCCTGCAGTCGGAGTCGAAGCTGCCGAAGGGCAAGCGCCGGCGCGCGGCGCAGGAGGAGACCGACGCGCTGACGATCGAGCAGCTCCAGGAGCGCGCCGTCGCGCTGGAGGAGGAGATGCTCACCGCCGCGGAGGAGCTGCGCTTCGAGCACGCCGCCGCGCTGCGCGACGACCTGCGCGAGCTGCGCGGCGTCATCGAACGGCGCGAGGCGATCGGGCACTGATCCTCTGGTCTCGCCGCCGGCGGGTCGTCACCCCCTGACGGCGAACCGGCCGAGCCAGCGCGGCGCCGGTCCTGGCGGGTCCGGGCGGTGCGGTGCGCGGGCGGCGGCGGCTCCGATGATGCGGCGCCGCGCGTGGGAGGATCGACCCCATGCGTGGCCCCCGTCGTCTCGTCCCCAGGCGTCCCCTCCGGCTCCTCGCGCCCGTCGCCGGGACCGCGGCGACGGTGGCGCTGCTCGCCGGGGCGCCGCCCGCGGGCGCCGCGCCGACCGCCGGCGGCCCGGTCGTCGTGGACCCGATCCGGCCGGGGTACCCGACGGTGGAGCGCGAGGTGGCCTGGACGCTCGCCGGCAGCGCCCGCCGCGGGGGCGCGATCGTCGTCGACCCCGGCTACGGCGGCGCCTGCGGGAGCTCGCCGCGGGCGATCGTCCGGGAGGCGGGCTCCCGGATCGAGGTCCGCGTGGTCGTCTCCGAGCCCGCCCCGGAGGCGATGATCGCGTGCCCGGCGCTCGCCGTGCGGCATCCGCGCATCACCGTCCCGCTCGCGAAGCCGATCGGCGGGCGGCGTGTCCGCGGGCCGCAGCAGCAGGCGCCGACGCCGTTCGGGGTCGTCCCTGAGACGTTCGAGCCGACGCCGGGCGAGCGTCGCGCGACGGTCCCCGACCTTCGTGGGCTGGCCACCGGCGACGCGACGGGCGTGCTCTGCCTCAACGGGCTGCGCGGCGTCGTGCGGGGTCCGAGAGGGCGTCCCGGGGTGCGCGTCCTGCGCCAGGACCCGCGGGCCGGCCGGACGCTCCCGTGGCGCTTCGACGGTCGGTCGCCGGCCGCCGAGCGGTGCACGGCGGCCGCGGTCCGCGACCTGCCGCGCGTCCGGGTGACCGTCGGACGCTGAGCGGTCCCGCGCCTGCCGTGGGGAGGGCTTCCGGCGGGCGCTCGCCGCGCGGGCTGCTGGGCCCCGCGTCCGGCGCCTGATCGCTCGCCGGCGGGCTCGCATCGTTTCTGGGGGGGGGAGGAACGTCGCTCGACGCGACAGATGATCACGCGGGCGTCCGCCTGCGGTCATTCTGCGAACGAGGACGTACGCATGGGTCATCCCTCCTCCTCAGGCGAGCTCAAGGTCCGGGCGGATCGTGCCGATGGTGCACGTGGCGGCCCTTCGTCCCACCACCCGTCGAGCGTCTCCCGTCCCCGGGCGTCGCACGGAACGGCCGCCGGAGACTCCGCATGCGGACGATGACCCAAGCGATATCCCGCTCACCGCGTCCGGGCAGCGCGGACTGGCTCCTGGAGCAGGAGTACGTCACCCACCGCGACGCGGTGCTGGCGTCGGTGCGCAAGCGGCTCTTCGGCCGCGGCATGTCGGTCGACGCGGGGGACCTCGAGGACGCCTACAACAGCGCCTGGCACGTCGTCTACCAGAAGCTCGCTGCCGGGGAGCGGATCGAGAACCGCCAGGGCCTGCTCGTGGTGATCATCGTGCGGCGGATCCTCGACGAGCGGCGCACGCTCGCGGGATCCAGCACGACCGTGGCGATCGACGACCCCGGGGCGGAGACCGCCGACCTGGGGCCCGATCCCGCCGACCGGGCGGGTGACCGCGAGCAGGTCCGCCAGCTCCTGGAGGGCCTGCGCGAGCGCCTCACCGGACGCGAGCTGCAGGCGGCGACCCTCTGCTACGTCCACGGCCACACCCGTCCGGAGGCGGCGCGGATCCTCGGCATCCCGCCGAAGCGGATGGAGAAGCTCATGGACCGCGTCTCGCGCGAGGTCGCGAGCGTCGTCCAGGACGTCAAGGACGGCTGGTGCAGCGCGAACCGTTCGCTCGTCACGGCCTACGCCGTCGGCGTCCTGGCCCGGAACGGGCGACGGGCGTCGCTCGCTCGCGCGCACCTCGACCACTGCATGAGCTGCCGCCGGCGCGTGCTGCTGCTCCGCGGCCTGGCGGCGAGCACCCCGCCCGTGCCGTTCCTCGCGACGGGCGGCGGCGCCGTGGTCGCCGGCGGCGTGCTCGCGTCGCTGCCGATCGCCGGTGGCCTGGCCGGGGCGCTCACGAGCTCGGTGGCGATCGTCGCCTCCGCCGTGGTGCTCGGGACCTCCGCCGGTGGGTCCGGCGCCTCGACCGTGCCCCCGGACAGCGTTGCGAGCCGCGCACCGGCGATCGTCGTCGCGGCCCCGCCGTCCTCGCGGGCCACCGCCTCGTCCGGCGACGGGCGCCGAGCGGTCGTCCCGAGCGGCTGGAACGTCCGCGAGAGCTCGCCCGCGGCGGGTCCCGGGAACGCCGGCGCCGCCGCCGCCGGCTCCCGGCCGGTCGGGCCGCCGCAGGTCCCCGTACTGCCGCTCTCCCCGGACCGCGGCGCCTGGCCGTCGACCGCCGTGACCGAGCACCTCGCGGGTGGCGATCCGCCGCCCACGACCGCCCAGCGCCCCGGGTCCACGACGTCGCAGAGCGCGGCAGGCAGCCAGGGCACGACCGCCTCGGCCGGTGCGACCGGCACGACGGCCTCCTCGTCGGCGAGCGAGGGCACCGACCCGGACGGCACCCGGCGGGCGGAGGCGTCCTCCGCCGCGTCGGGCCCGGAGGCACAGGCCACCTCGGCCTCCTCGGGGCAGACGGACGCCACGACCCTCAGCAGCGGCAGCGACGCCCGCGGCAGCAGCGGCGGCTCGGTGGACGTCGCCGCCCGGTCCGCCAGCGCGTCCGGCGGCAGCGACGAGCGGTCGGCGCGCGTGGCGTCGTCGGCCACGGCCGCCGGCGGGAGCGATCCGTCGGTGCTCGAGACGAGCTCGGGCACGCGTGCCGACGGCGAGGACGACGGAACAGCGGCCACCCAGGCGCGCGCCACCGGCAGCGATGCCGAGGCGACGTCCAGCAGCAGCGGCGCCCGCGATGACGCGGCGACCGAGCTGAGCGCCGGCTCGAGCGCACGGGCCGGCGACGCGTCCTCGACGCCGGACCTCGTCGCCGACGGCCTGGCCGTCGTCGAGCAGTGGTGGGAGATGGCCTTCTCGCTCTCGACCTTCGACGAGGAGACGGGCACGACGCGGACGGCGGAGATTCGTCTGCCGATCCGCGCCGCCGGGCAGCACGTCCTCAGCTCCGCGGCAGCGACCGGCGCCGGAGGCGGCGCGTTCAGCCTCGCCCTGGCGGTCGGGGCCGCGCCGACGGTGACGACCGGCGCGAGCGCGCTGGGGTCGTGGGCCGCGGCGGTGGCCGCCACCGAGGACGGGCGCGCGCGCACCGAGGCGCGCGCCGAGGTGGACGAGCAGCGGTCGGGGGCCTTCGCCGCCTCGGCCGCGAGCGCCGGCGACGGCCGGGGGCCGGTTGCCGGGGACGTCGCCACCCGCGCGGGGAGCACCGGCTCCGCGTCGGCGAGCGCCACCGCCTCCGCCGGAGCGGTTCCGTCGTCGGCGACCACGTCGCCGGCGCAGCCCGCGGGCGAGACCGCCGAGACGCCCGGCGCATCGCCGACCTCGGTGCCGCCGGAGGGAGAGGGCAGCACGGCGTCGCCGTCCGTGGACGCGGCGCCTGAGGCCCCGTCGATCGCCGTCCGCGCCGAGTCCGACGTGGCCCGTCGGGCCGCAGCTCCCGTCGCCGACGCGCCCGAGCCGCCGGCCGCGACCGGGTCCGACGCGACCGGGTCGGATGCGACCGGGTCGGATGCGGCGGCGGGCGACGCGACCGAGCCGGACGCCGCCCCCGTCGTGGCCGCCGGCTGACGCGGGCGTGGCCGCTGGCTGACCGGTGGCGCGGGCGCCGGCTGACGGCTCGCGAGGCCGCTGGCTGGGCCGTGGTGCGGGCGCCGGCTGACGGCGTGCGAGGCCGCTGGCTGACGCGGGCGCGACGACCGGCGTGGCCCTCGACCGACGGCGGCGCGGCTGCCGACCGCCGCCCCGCGCGGCGCCGCCGAGATCGAACGGGGGGCGCCGGGCAGCGCGATGCGACAGGGAGTGGACCGGCTGCGCACCGCAGCCGGGACCCACCCCGGCGCCACGGCGTCCCCCGCATGCCCCGCACCCCCTCGACCGACCGGTCCATCCCCCCAGCGCCCCGGACGTCGCGCCCTCCGTCCGGGCTTCGACGCAGGCGGCCGGTCGGTCGATGCGGGTCGTTGGCGGTGACGCTGTTGCTGGCGTCGTGCGCGGCACCGATCACGGCCCACGCCGGCGAGCCCGCGCCGGCCGGCGGGTCGGAGGTCGTGGCCCCCACGAGCGCGGCGACCGGCGCGGAGCCGGGACCCGGGGCGGCACCGCCCGCGGACCCGTGGCGCGTGCACGCGCCCGTGCCGCGGCGCGGTGCCGCCACGGCACAGATCGTCCGCCCGGTGGCCGCGCTGGACCGGCCCGCCGGGCGCGAGGTCGGGCGGCTGCGCACCGCGACGCGCTGGGCCGGCCAGCCCCAGACGCTGCTCGTCCTGGGATCCGCCGTGCACGAGGGGCGCCGCTGGGTTCGGGTGCTGCTGCCGGGGCGGCCGAACGGCGGCTCGGCGTGGATCGCACGCGACGCCGTCGTCCTGCACGCCACCCGGTACTGGATCGACGTGGCGCTCCGGCGGCGCAGCCTCACGCTCTGGCGCAACGGCCGGCGGATCGCGCGCTACCGGGTCGTCGTGGGCGCCCCGCGCACCCGGACCCCGGTCGGGCTCGCCGCAGTGTTCGAGCGCAACCGTCAGCGCGATCCCCGGAGCTTCGTCGGTGCCTGGGTCCTGTCGCTCACCGCGCACTCGGACACCTGGCGACGCTTCGACGGCGGGCCGGGTCGGATCGCCCTCCACGGCCGCGCCGGAGCGAGCCTGCGGGACCCGCTCGGGACCGCACGCTCCAACGGCTGCATCCGCGTCCCCGAGCGCGGGATCCGCCGGATCGCCCGCCTCGTGCCGGTCGGCACGCCGGTCCGGGTGACGCCATGACGCGGCACGCCACCACGCCGCACCGATGCACGTAGCGGGACGCGACATGGCGTTCACCTGCGCGGACGCGCTGCGCCTCGTCGAGGACACGAGCGCGAACGGCCTGCGAGCGGTCGCGCCCGAGGCCGTGGCGACCCACATCGCGGCCCTCCGGCGGGCGAGCCCCGGGCCGGCTCGATGGGACGTCGCCCCGACGGGGGCGGCACTGATCGCCGCAGCGCGGCTCGGACCGGCCATCGCGCCCGTCGTGGCCGGGCTGAGGGCCGGGAGCCTGCGCCTCGGCGGGGACGACGGCGGCGCGCCGGCGGGGTGGAGCCCGGAGCTCGACGACGCGCGGCTCGAGGTCGCCACCGCGCTGGGCTGGGCCTGGTGCGCGCTCCTGGACCAGCGTGGGCCGTCTCCGGCGCGGTGGGTCATCCGCACCTGCGCCATCACCCAGCGCTGGATCATCGCCTCGGAGCAGCCGCCGATCGAGCGTCTCCGGGACGCCATCGACCGCGCGAACCACGCGCTCGTCCACACGTCGGTGCTCGCCTCGACCTCCTCGCTCGTCGACGGCCTGCCCCGCCGGCAGCTCGCGACCGGCGTGGGCACGCTCGGCGTCGCCCACCACGTGCTCGGCACGCTGCGCCCGCGCTGAGCCGGTCCCCGCGAAGACCGGGGAGGGGAAAGGACACTTCGGACGCGACAGATGGACGAATGATGTCCCAAGGTCCGCCGCCGGGCGGATCGTGTCCGGAAGGTTCCTCTGATGGTCGTTCCCCGCCCGAACCGCGGCGTGCCGCGGCGTGCGCTCCTGCTCCTCCTCGCATCGCTGCTGGCGGTGCTCCTGCTCGCGACGACCGGTGCACCGGCGGCTCGCGCCGCACCGATCACTGCGCCGGCCTGCATCGACGACGGAGGCCTCGTCGTCCCGGAGGCCTCCCGGCAGCTGGACGACGCCAAGCAGGCGCAGCTGCGCGCCGGCAAGGCCGTGCCGCTGTACGACAACTCGGGGTTCAACGGCTCGAGCGTGCCGTTCTGCACCACGCGCCTCGTGGACGGCGAGCTGCGCTCGGCCTGGTCGTTCTGCACCGATCGCCAGCGCGCGGCGTGCTTCGGCCGCGGGCAGCTCAGCCCGCAGACGGGCAGCCGGCGGCTGCAGGCGGACGAGCTGGGCCGGGAGAAGGAGCAGGTGATCTCCTACCTCGCGCTCCACGGCTACGTCGTCCGCGACCCTCGAGCGCTCGGGGTCTCCGAGCTCGCGGCCGGCACGAGCGCGGGCCTCGCCGATCGGATGCAACGCTTCGCCATCCAGCGGCTGATCTGGTGCATCAGCGAGACGGCCGGCGTGCGGACGTCGGGGACGGCCGCGTGTCGCGGGAACTTCGACGACGACGACTTCCGAACGGTGCTGAGCCGCGCCCCGGCGAGGCCGATCCTCGCGGTGACGCGCGAGGGTGCCGGTGACGTGGCGCCCGGGGACGTCGTCCGGTTCCGCGTCACGACGAACCTCGTCGGCCAGCCGATCGCGCTGCACTGGAACGCCGCCGCGCGCGGGATCGCCGTCTGCGAGGGCGACGCCGTACTGCGCGACGGCACGCTCACGATCGGCGACGGGGCGGCGCCCGGGAGCATCGTGCTGTGCCTGACCGCCGACGAGGGCGAGATGGAGCTCGACGTGCAGGCCACCCCGCCCACGCGCGAGCGGCTC
>JALRCL010000034.1 GCA_023268575.1 Patulibacter sp. | reverse complement strand
GCTCATCGCCACGGCGGTGCTCGGACTCGTCGCCCGGGCGCAGGGACACCGCGCGAGCGCGGTGGTGGCCGTCGTCCGCGACCGCCCGGGGCCCGCGATCGCCCTCGCGCTGGCGAACTGCGTCGTGCCGTTCCTCGTCATCACCGCCGGCCAGCAGACGGTCTCGGCGAGCCTCACCGGCATCCTCGTCGCGTCCGTGCCGATCTGGACGGCGCTGCTGGCGCTGCGCCTGGACCCGACCGGACGCCTCGGCGCGCGCGGGGCCGTCGGGGTCGCCGTCGGCCTCGGCGGCGTCGTGCTGGCGATCCTCGCCAGCCGCGGCGGCGCCTCGGGCGAGGCGCTCGGGATCGGCCTCGTGCTGCTGGGCGCCGCCTCCTACGGGCTCTGCGGCTTCCTCGTCCAGCGGCACTGGGGCGACGTGCCGACGACGCTGCGCGGGCTCGTCGTCTTCGTCGTCTCCTGCGCGGTCCTCGTGCCGCTGGCGCCGCTCGGCGGCGGGGTGCACGTCGAGGCCGGACCGACGGCCGCGCTCGTCGCGCTCGGCGTCATCAGCACCGCGGCGGCGTTCGTCCTCGGGTTCATGAACATCGACGCGCTCGGCCCGCACCGCGCCGCGCTGGCCTCCTACCTCGCCCCGGGCTGCTCGATCCTGCTCGCCGCCCTGCTGTTGCAGGAGACGATCACGCTCGGCGCCGTCGCCGGACTGGCGCTCATCGTCGCGGGGGTCGCGATCGGGACCTCGAGGCCCCGGCACGCGCGGCCCGCACCCGCACCACGACGGGCACGAGCGCCCGAGGCCACGGCCCACGATCCGCTCGACACGCCGGTCGGCCCCCTGCCCTGAGTCAGCGCCGAGCGCGGCCCTCGCGCGCCTCGAGCAGGTCGTGGTCGACGTCGAACCGCTCCGGATCGGCGGCCTCCCACCACGTCGCCCACGGGCCCGGCGGCTCGGCGAGCAACTCGCCGTCGCGCAGCCAGTGGAAGAGCTCGCCGTACTGCTGCGAGTGGGCCGCGTCGATCCGGCGTCGCAGTTGGGAGCGACGGAGCTGCGACGGCTCGGCGCAGCCCATCGCGGCGGAGATCCGCAGGGCGCTGCGCACGGTCGCGTCCTGGAACCGCGCCACCCGCGGCGCCTTGTCGGACGGCACGAGCGAGCGCGACCGCCGCGGGTCCTGCGTCGCGACCCCGGACGGGCAGGTGTTCGTGTGACAGCGGACCGCCTGGATGCAGCCGACGGCGAACATCATCGCCCGCGCGCTGTTCGTGAAGTCCGCGCCCTGGACGATCCGCTTGACGATGTCGGCGCCCGTCGCGATCTTGCCGCTGGCCCCGACGCGGACGCGGTCGCGCAGGCCGCAGCCCACCAGCGCGTTGTGGACGAACAGCAGCCCCTCGGTCAGCGGCAGGCCGACGTGGTCCTCGAACTCCAGCGGCGCGGCGCCGGTGCCGCCCTCGGCGCCGTCGACGATCACGAAGTCCGGCGCGACCCCCTCGTCGAGCATCGCCTTGCAGACCGCGAGGAACTGCACCCGCGATCCGACGCAGAGCTTGAAGCCGACCGGCTTGCCGCCGCTGAGCTCGCGCATCCGCGCGAGGAACCGGACGAGCTCCCGCGGCGTGGCGTAGACCCGGTGCCCGGGCGGCGAGACGCAGGTGACGCCCTCCGGGACCTCACGGGCGGCGGCGATCTCGGCGGTGACCTTCGGGCCCGGCAGGACGCCGCCGATCCCCGGCTTCGCGCCCTGCGAGATCTTCAACGAGACCATCTTCACCTGCTCGTGGGCCGCCTGCTCGGCGAACCGCTCCGGGTCGAAGTCGCCGTCGGGGGTGCGGCAGCCGAAGTACCCGGTGCCGACCTCCCAGACGAGGTCGCCACCCGGCTCGCGGTGGTACCGCGAGATCCCACCCTCGCCGGTGTCGTGGGCGAAGCCGCCGATCCGCGCGCCCTCGTTCAGCGCCCGGATCGCGTTGCCCGACAGCGCGCCGAAGCTCATCGCCGAGACGTTCAGGAGCGCCATGTCGTAGGGCCGCGCGCAGTCCGGGCCGCCGATCCGGACCCGGGGCAGCGGGTCGTCGGCACCCGGGGGCGAGACCGGGGCCATCGAGTGCACGAGGTACTCCCGCTCGACGCCCTCGAGGTCGAGCTCGGTCCCGAACGGCGACTCGGCCTCGTCGCCCTTCGCCCGCTCGTAGACGATCGAGCGGGTGTCGCGGTTGAACGGCCGCCCCGCCGTGTCGGACTCCACGAAGTACTGCTGGATCTCGGGTCGCAGGTCCTCGGCGACCCACCGCAGGTGGCCGGTCAGCGGGTAGGTCCGCAGCACGGAGTGGCGCCGCTGCAGCAGGTCCCACGCCGCCAGCGCGGTCAGGGCCGACAGCGGGGCGGCAGCCCACCACCAGCCGGCGCCCGACGCGACCGCGAGCGCGGTCGTGACGAGCGCCAGAACGGCGACGAGGGCGGCGGGCAGGAAGCGGAGCACGGTGAGGGAGGCCTCCGGTCGGGGAACGTCCGGGGGACAGCTTCCCCGGTCGAGGGTCCGACCCACGCGATCCCGGCGCGTCGCCGCGCTCGATCGGCGCGACGCCGGCCCGGCTCCGCGCGCGCTCACCGCCGGTGCCGAGCGCGCCGCGACGACGTCGGTCGCGGCGCCGACCGGCGGCCGGGCCGCGGCTCAGGCCGGCTGGAGCTCCGGCCGGCCGTCGGGCACCGTGAAGCGCGCCGCCACGCCGATCGGCGCGTCCGGCCGCGTGACGTAGGGCAGGTGACGGAACTCGGCCGTCGCGCGGGCCCGGGTGAGCTCGACGTGGACGTAGCCGCGCCGGCTCTGCTGGAACTTCACCTGGGGGTTGTCGGACAGCACCGGGCTCGGCGCGTCGGTCGTGCCGTCGCCGCCGGAGGTGATCGACGTGCCGATGAGCTCGACGGCGACCGGGCTCGACGCGGGGTCGCGGACGTCGCGGTTCACCTGGCAGGCCCACGAGGCGTGGACGTCGCCGGTCACGACGAGCGGGTTGCGCACGCGCCGGTCCGCCAGGCCCTGGAGGAACCGGTCGCGCGCGACCGGGTAGCCGGCCCAGCCGTCCATGTAGAGCTTCTGCCCGGGACCGGCCTGCTGGTCGATCGCCGTCAGGGGGATCTGGTTGCCGATGACGTTCCAGCGGGCACCGGACCGCTCGAGCGCACCGAGCACCCGGCGCTCCTGGTCGGCGCCGAGGAACGTCCGACTCGGGTCGTCCCAGCCCTCGCACGGCTCCTTGTTGCCGTCGCCGCACGCCTGGTCGGCGCGGTACTGGCGCGTGTCGAGCATCGTGAACTGCGCGAGGTCGCCGTAGGGCAGCGTGCGGTCGAGCAGGAGGTTCGGGCCGCGGTTGCGCGAGCGGCGGCGCAGCGGCATGTGCTCGTAGTACGCGCGGTAGGCGGCGGCCCGCCGCGTCGCGAAGACGTCCTCGGGGTCGTCGTCCTGGCTGACGAGCCCGGCGTAGTTGTTGTCGACCTCGTGGTCGTCCCAGATGACGACGAACGGGTGCGCCGCGTGCGCGGCGCGCAGGTCCGGGTCGGAGCGGTACTGCGCGAGGCGGCGGCGGTAGTCGAAGAGCGACGTGATCTCGCGCCCGACGTGCTGGCGGGGCTGCGTCGGCGCGCCCGGGCCGCCCTCGTAGATGTAGTCGCCGAGGTGCAGGACGAGGTCGAGGTCCTGCCGGGCCACGTCCTTCCAGGCCGTGTAGTAGCCGGCCTCGAGGTGCTGACAGCTGGCGAACGCGAAGCGCAGCGCCTCGGGCGCGGCACCGAACGCGGGCGCGGTACGGGTCCGCCCGATCGGGCTGATGTCGAGGCTCGCCGGGCTGCCGACCGCGAAGCGGTACCAGTACTCGCGGTGCGGCTGCAGGCCGTCGAGCTCGACGTGGACGCTGTGGGCGGCCCGGCGCTCGGCGACCGTCGCGCCGGTCCGCACGACCTTGCGGAACCCCTCGTCCTCGGCGACCTCCCAGCGGACGCGGACGCGGTCGGGGCCGATCCGCTCCACGCCGAGCGCGTCGGTGGCCAGCCGGGTCCAGAGCACGACGCCGTCCGGCGACGGATCGCCGGAGGCGACGCCGAGCGCCCACGGGGTCGAGGGGAGCGCCACGCTCGTGCGGGCGAACGTCGTGGCGACCGGGAAGCCGGTGGCGGCGGCGACGGTGGCGCCGGCGAGACCGGAGCGCAGCAGGGATCGACGGGTCAGGGACGACACGCTGGACCTCCTCATCGGGGGATCGCGGACGGGTCGGGCGGCCGGGGGCGACCGCGTGGGGGCGACCCGCCCCGGGGGAACGCGCCGATCGAACCACCGGAGGGCGCCGCCCGTGTGACCGACCGGTGACCGTCGCCGGTGCCGGCCCCACGAGCGCTGCGGGGCAGCGCGGCTAGTCGACGGGCAGCGGGCCGCGGAGGAACGCGAGGAACGACGCGACCCGCACGAAGACCTCCGGGTCGCCCCGGTCGGTCCCGCAGGCCAGGCCCCACGAGTCGACGCCGACGACGAGCCAGCGGCCGCGCGCGCGGTCGCGGCGCAGCAGCGGCGCGCCGCTGTCGCCGAAGCAGCCCGACGCGAACGGCGGACCGGTCCGGCCGCGCGTGCAGAGCATGTGCGTGCGCAGCTGCGAGCCCTGCTCGGCGTCGCGGCGGCGCAGGGCCCGGCGGCAGGTGGTGTTCGACAGCGAGACGACGTCGGCCGCGCGCAGGGTCCCGAAGATCGGGTGCGACGGGGCGGTCGTGCCGTAGCCCGCCAGGCGCAGGCGCTCGCCCTGCCGGACGGCCCGCTCGTCGAGCTCGAGCGGCTCGACGCCGACGACCGGGCGGTCGAGCTGCGCCACCGCGAGGTCGTTGAGCGGCTCGGCCGGGACGCGCCCGGACTGGTACCGGTAGCCCGGCGCGGTGACGAGCCGCGTGACGACGTACCGCGCGCCGCCGGCCGCCCGACCGGCGAACCGGACGCCGAACCCGGCCCGGAGCTGGTCGGTGCAGTGGCCGGCGGTGAGGATCCGATCGGGGGCGATGAGCGCCCCGGAGCACGTGTCGTCGAGCGCGACGACCTGCGGGTAGGCCTCGGGCGCCACGCGACGCCCGTCGATCACCGCGCCCGCCGGCGCGGCGGCGAGCAGCGCGAGCAGGAGCGTGAGGGCGGCGCCGGTCGCCGTGCGACCGGGCCGCATGGCGCGAGGGTAACGGTCTAGAGCTCGCCGTCGGGTGGGAGCAGCCCATGCCGCACCAGGTCGGTCGCCGCGGCCAGCAATCGGCGCAGCTCCTCGGGCTCCCGGCGCAGGCGGTCCGGGCGCCATCCGAGGCCGATGATCCCGTTCCACGCCGCCCAGAGCGCCGTCGCCACGAGCTCGGGATCGACGTCGCGGAGGGTGCCTCGGGCGACGCCCTCGCGGATCGCGGCCACGAGCCGCTCGTTCTGCTCCGCGACGCGGTCGGCGAGCAGGTCGGCGACCTCGCGCCCGGCGGGGTAGCGCCCGGGCTCGGGCGGCGCGGCGAGGAGGCGGAAGTGCTCGGGGTGCTCGAGGTAGAAGGCGAGGTACTCCTGCGCCGCGGCCTCGATCTGGTCGACGGGTCCCGCGTGGTCGTCGTAGGCGCGGTCCATGTGCGCGCGGTCGGCGTCCAGCGCCTGCTCGACGACGGCGACGTAGAGCCCGGCCTTCGACCCGAAGTGGTTGTAGATCGATCCGACGGCCACCCCGGCGCGGGCCGCGATCTCCTCGACGGTGACCTCCTCGAGCGTCCGGCCCTCGAACGCGTCCCGCGCCGCGGCGCGGAGGGCGTCGATCGTCCGGCGACGGCGCGGATCCATCGTGGAAGCATTGCAAGAAGTTCGGCGAGCCAGTACGCTCCGGCAACTTCTTGCAATCGTTGCACGAGAGGACGCCATGCCGGCCACGACCGACCGACCCGCGCTCCGGCGCCCGACCGACGCCCACGCGTTCCTCGCGGAGGCCGAGCGCCTGACGAACGCCCATGACGCGACGGGCGCCGCCGCGATCTACGCGGCCGATGCCGTCCTGGAGCTCGTCACGGACGGCGCGCACGAGGACCATCGCGGCGCTGCCGCGATCCAGCGCGCGTGGCAGGTGACGCTGGGAGCCGGGGCGCGGCGCGGGTTCCGGGTGCGCAAGACGCTCGTGGCCGCCGACGACGACGTGATCGTGAACCGCTGGGAGGGGACGATCGGTCGCAGCGACCGCGTTCGCGGGATGGAGAGCTGGCGCTTCGACGACAGCGGCCGCGTCGTGGAGCACCACGCCTGGACCTTCCTCGACGTCCGGCCGGCGACGGGCCTCGTCGCGCGCCTGCGGCTCGCGGCGACCGCGCCGCGGACCGCCGTCGCGTTCCTGCGGGCCGAGCGGGCGGCGGCCTGAGATGTCGTGCTCCGAGCGCCTCGGCGCACGCCGCCACGTGACGATCCCGCAGGGCCGGATCGAGCTCCGCGAGCGCGGACCCCAGGACGGGATCCCGCTCGTGTTCGTGCACGGCGGCCTGGCGAACGGCGACCTCTGGCGCGACGTCGTGCCACCGCTGGCGCAGACCGGTCGCTACCGCTGCATCACGCCCGACTGGCCGCTGGGGTCCCACGCCGAGCCGCTGCACCCGGGGGCCGACGTCACCCCGCCCGGCCAGGCGGAGATCGTCGTCGCCGTCCTCGATGCGCTCGGCCTGGATCGCGCCGTGCTCGTAGCCAACGACGCCGGCGGCGCCATCAGCCAGCTCGTCCTCGCCCGGCACCCCGACCGGGTGGACCGGGTCGTGCTGACGTCGTGCGACAACCACCGCGCCTTCCCGCCGCGGTACCTGAAGCCGGTCCGCTGGCTCACGCTCGTCCCCGGGCTGGCACACCCGATCGCGCGACTGTTCGGCTGGGGGCCCGTGCGGCGGGCCTTCTTCTGGTCGGTCGCCTCCCGCCCGCTGCCGCCCGAGATCGTCTCCTCCTCCCTGGATCCGATGCGGCGCTCCCGCGCCGTACGCGACGAGCTCGTCCGCTTCTTCCGCGACGTCCGGCCCGCGCACACGATGGGCGCGCTGCCCGGCCTGCGTCGCTTCCCCCGCCCGGCGCTCGTCGTCTGGGGCGGGCAGGACTGGTGGTTCTCGCGCCGCGGCGGACGCCGGCTCGCCGCGACGCTCCCCGACGCGCGCTTCCTCGTCCTGGACGGCGCCCGGACGTTCGTCCCGGAGGACGCTCCGGCCGAGCTGGCCCGCCTCGTCGACGCGTTCCTGCAGGAGACCGCGCCCGGCCCCGACGCGAGCGCCGCGCGGCCCGCCGTCGCCGCCGCCCGCTGACCGACGGCCCCGTCGCGGCGGTCGGTTCCGCGGGCGCCCCGCGGAGCTGACCCCGCCGTCCGGCCGCCCGGGCGTCCAGGCAGCCGCCGAGGGCGCACGGCGGTCACCGGCGTCGCGTCCCTACCCTTCCTGGTCGCATGCCGGCCGTTCGAGAAGACCTGCGCACCGTCGCGATCGTCGCCCACGTCGACCACGGGAAGACGACGCTCGTCGACGCGATGCTGCGCCAGTCCGGCGCGCTGCAGCGCGGCGAGGACACCGAGCGGATCATGGACTCCGACGACCAGGAGCGCGAGCGGGGCATCACGATCCTCGCCAAGCACACGGTCATCCGGTGGAAGGACACGACGGTCACG
>JALRCL010000673.1 GCA_023268575.1 Patulibacter sp. | reverse complement strand
GTACGCCGAAGGTGGCACCATCGCCCAGGCGCTCGACACCGTCACCGCCGACGTGGTCATGGCCGTCGGGTGGGACCACATCGTCAGAGGCGACGGCGACGCACCGTTCTCCCCGTGGCGCCGGCCGCAGCCTCAGACCCTGTGCAAGGTGGCGTTTCGGGCCCGACCGGACGCCGAGTTGAACATGGGCAACCACGACGTGCGCCCGGCCGAGCACCGCCAGCGCGGCCCGCTCCGGTACCGCCACTTCCAGTACCGCAGCCTGGAGCAGATGACCCGCAAGCTCCGCAACGGGAAGGCCGCCTACGAGGCGTCCACGGTGCATGAGCTGCACGCGTCCGAGGCTGCGGTAGTAGCCCCCGGTCGGCCGGTAGATCGGCATCTTGCCGGTGCCCCGCGCGAGCGACCGCCCCCAGCCGCTCCAGCGGATCTGGCGGACCGAGCCCGACGGCGCGCCGCCGTTGAAGATCTCGCGCGGCTTGACGGTCCCCCAGCCCTCCCCCCCGTTCGGGGCGAACGCCGCCGAGCCGAGGACGGGCGCATCGGCAGCGCCGGCGCCGGCCGGCACGAGCAGGCCGGCTGCGACGCACGCGATCGCGAGACGGGGGAAGGCGGAGGGACGCATGCTCGGACCGTACCCGCGGCGTCCCTGCGGAACACCGTCGTCTCACCGACGGTTCACGGACTGCGCGGCGGCGCGCCAGGACCAGCCGCGTCGTCTCCGGGCCGGGGGCCCGGCGCGCGGAGACCCGTCCGGGGCGCCCGCCCCGGACCGCGGCGGCGAACTCGGGCGCGTTGCGGTGCCGAGCCGACGGGTACGGGCTGGAACGGCGACGCCGGCGGGACGGCGCCGACGACCGACTAGTGTCGCCGCGACGGGCGCGACCCCCGCCCCGGCGCTCTCACACGACAAGGAGGAAGGCCATGCCCGCAAAGGGACACGCCGAGTGGAACGGTGACCTGAAGTCCGGATCCGGGACGTTCACGGCCGGTGACTCGATCGACGGCGCGTTCTCGTTCAAGTCGCGGTTCGAGGACGGCCCCGGCGCGAACCCCGAGCAGCTCATCGGCGCCGCGCACGCCGCGTGCTTCTCGATGGCGTTCTCCAACGCGCTCTCCGAGGCCGGCCACGTGCCGGACTCCGTCGTCACCGACGCCGTCGTGACGCTGCGCCTGCTCGACGACGGGCCGACGATCACGAAGATCGCGCTCACGACGACCGGCAAGGTGCCGGGCATCGAGGATGCGCAGTTCCAGGAGATCGCCGCCGCCGCGAAGGCCGGCTGCCCCGTCTCCAAGGCGCTCGCCGGCGTCGGCGAGATCACGCTCGAGGCGACGCTCGCCTCCTGACCGTCGCGCGGGTCGGGCGTCCGAACCCCGGACGCCCGACCCGTGCGTCGGCGGAGGGTGGCGCATCGACCGGCGCACGGCACCGCCGGCGGGCGACCGGCGCACGGCGCCCGCGGGCGGGCGACCGGAGCGCACCCGGCGAGTGGCCGTCGGCCCCGCCACCACGGGGCTCGCCGCGACCACGGACGAGCAGCGGCGCCGCCTCGCCATCCGCCCGGCGGACCGGCCGGCCACCGGGCGCGGTCGGCGGCCGCCGGCGAGGGCCTCGCGCACGAACGCGGAGACCCGGTCGCGTCAGCCGGCCAGGGCCTCGCGCACGAACGCGGAGACCCGGTCGCGTCAGCCGGCGAGGGCCTCGCGCACGAGGGCGGAGACCCGCTTGCCGTCGGCCTGGTCACCGACGGCGGCCATCACGGCCTTCATCACGGCCCCCATGTCCTTCGGCGAGGAGGCGCCGGTCTCGGCGATCGCGGCGGTCACGTGCCCCCGCAGCGCGTCGTCGTCGAGCTCCGCCGGGAGGTAGCCGGCGATGAGCTCCGCCTCGGCGCGCTCCGGCGCCTCGAGCTCCGGGCGGCCGGCGTCCGCGTAGGTCTGCGCCGACTCCAGGCG
>JALRCL010000659.1 GCA_023268575.1 Patulibacter sp. | reverse complement strand
GACCTCGCGGTGGCGAGCTACCACATGGGCATCGGCAACCTGCAGAACGCGCTGTCGGCGTACGGCCGGGGCAACGTGCCCTACGTCGAGCTGTACTTCGGCACCGACCCGCTCCGGTCGCCGCGCGCAACGACGATCCTCGCGCGGCTCGCCGACGACTCCTCGTCGTACCTCTGGCGCGTGGGGGCCGCCGAGCGGCTCATGCGCCAGTTCCGGCGCGATCCGGCGGCGCTGCGTCGCGAGGCCGAACTGCAGCAGCGCAAGGCCTCGCCCGAGGACGTGATGCACCCGCCCGGGCGCACCACGACGTTCGCCGACGCGAGCGCGCTGCAGCGGGCCGAGCGCGACGGCCAGCTCCGCGCGCTGCCGGCGCCGACGCTGCGGGCCAACGGGATCCAGATCAGCGGTGCGATGGGCGAGCTCGCGTCCCGCTTCGACGAGCCGCGCTCCCGCTACCGCGCGCTGCGCCCGACGGCGCTCGCGGGCCTGGTGACGATCGGCGCCGCCGTCCAGGCGCTCGGCGGTCGCGCCGCCCGCAACGAGCGGCTGACCGTCACCAGCACGGTCCGCGACGAGCGCTACCAGGCGCTGCTCGGGCGGGAGAACGTGCAGGCGACCCGCGCGCTCTCGCAGCACACGACCGGCTGGGCGATGGACATCGGACGCACGTACCGCAGCGACGGGCAGGCGAGCCGGTTCCAGTGGGTGCTCACGCGGATGCAGGCGCTGAACCTCATCGCCTGGGTCCGCGAGCCCGAGGCGATCCACCTGACGGTCAACGGCAGCGCCGCGCGCCGGCTGGACCCGATCCTGCGCGCAGCGACCGGCGGGCGCTGACCCCGAGCGCGCTCGACCATCCGTCCGGGTGGCTGGACGCGGGAGGAGCGGCGTGCGAACGGCGCCGCCTGCGTACCCTGGCTGGCGTGTCCGCGCTCCTCCCCCGCCGGTCAGCCCGTCGCCGCGCCGCCCGCCTGACGCTCGCGCTGCTCGCGCTCGCCGCCCCGGCGGTCGCCCTCCCGTCGTCCGCCGCCGCCCTCGACAAGGGGCTGATGGACGAGACGCTGCCGCGCTCCGACGACCCCGCGCAGCGCGCGGAGTTCTTCGGCGTCGCCCGGCAGGCGGGCGTCTCCGTCGCACGGACCTACCTGCACTGGGACGGGACGACCGACTTCCCGTTCCCGCACGAGATCGACTCGATCCGGCGGATGGCCGAGGAGGGCGCCGCGCACGGGATCACCACGCTCTTCGTCGGCATCAACGGCGAGCTGGGCCGGCGCTACGCCGACGCCCGCCAGATCGACCTCGAGGCGTACCGCCGGATGGTCCGCCGCTCGGTCGAGGCGCTGCGCGGCCTGCCGGTCCGGCTCGTCTGGTCGCCGGTGAACGAGGCGAACTTCGCCAGCCAGATGCCCAAGCGCAACGGCGCAGAGACCTGGCGGCGGATGCAGAACCTCGCCTACGCCGAGGTGAAGGCGCTGGATCCCTCCGCGCTCGTCGTCGCCGGAGAGCTCGCCCCGTACGCGCGCAACGCCCGCAACTCGACCCACCCGGGGCAGTTCTGGCGCCAGGCGCTCGGGCTGACGAGCGACTGGAAGCGCCGCGCCGGGACGTCGGACGCCGAGTACGCGGTGCGTGCCGACGCGGTGACGCTGCACTCCTACGACTACCTCGAGGACCCGCGCTCCACGAGCCGCAGCACCACGCGCTGGACGATCCGCAACCTCGGCACGACCCGCCGGCTCCTCGCCCGCGCCGCGCAGACCGGCCGCCTGCCGCGGGTCGCCGCCAAGCGCCTGTACATCACCGAGTTCGCCTACCTCGCCGAGGGCAAGCAGCGGATCAGCGAGCAGCGTGCCGCGACCTACCTGCGACGCGCGTGGCAGATCGCACTGCGGGAACGGGTCCGGACCTTCATCTGGTTCCAGGTCCGCGACCCCCCGGCGATCTTCCCGTCGGGCCTGCGGACGCGGGACGGCCGGGACCGCCCGGTGCTCGACGTCTTCCGCACGTTGCGCTGAGGGGGGCCGGGTCCCGCCCTGCTTCTCGACCCGGCCACGGCCTCAGCGTCCGGGAACCCCCGGCGCAGGGCACCCGGGGAGGGGGCCGGGTCCCGCCCTGCTTCTCGACCCGGCCACGGCCTCAGCGTCCGGGAACCCCCGGCGCAGGGCACCCGGGGAGGGGGCCGGGTCCCGCCCTGCTTCTCGACCCGGGCGGACGACACCC
>JALRCL010000627.1 GCA_023268575.1 Patulibacter sp. | reverse complement strand
GACGTGGGGCGCCGCACCGGCGTGCGGCGCGCGCCGCGTCGCTCCAGCGGCGCCTCAGGCGACGCGCGGCGCAACGCGGTGCCGAGAGCGTGGCGGCGGTGCGGCGATCCTGCGTCGTTGGTGCTCCCGGGGCGTGCTGGCGGCGACCCTGCCCGGGATGTCGCACGACGAGCCCGAGCCGCTTCGTGCTCCGCCCGCGCTGCACGGCGACCACGGGCTGGCGTGGTTGGCGGCGCGTCAGGCGGGCGTGGTGTCGACCGCGCAGGCCGCCGCGTGCGGGCTCGGGCGCGGAGCGGTGACGCGCCGGGTCGCGCGGGGATCGTTGCACCGCGTCGAGCGGGCGGTGGTCGCCGTCGGGCACGCCGGACTCGGGTACGAGGGCCGCGCGATGGCCGCCCGGCGACGTGCGTCGGAAGGACCGCCGCAAGCTCGCCGCCCTCCAGCTGGAGGGCTACCGCGTCGTGACCGTGATCTGGGAGGACCTCCACGACCACCGGGAGGCGCTGGCGGCGCTCCTCGCCCGCTTCGTCGCCCCGCGTAGCGCCCGTGCCCTCCACGTCGCCTCCCCGCTGGCCGGTGCGGCGCGCCGCGCCCCGCACGAGGGACGTGCGCCCGGCGACGTGCCCGGCGCACGGCAAGGGAGGCGACGCCCGGCGCACGGGCGCCGGAGGCGTCGTGGTCGGTCAGCCGCCGAGCTCGTCCTGCAGGCGCCCGAACGCCGCGCGCAGGCGCGAGACCTCGGACTCCAGCGAGGCGACGCGCCCGCGCAGCGCCTGCAGCTCGCTCTCGAGCGCGGCGTTCCCGGCGGCGCCCGACGAGCCGCCCCCGACGCTGCTCGGCGCGTGCGCGGAGGACGAGCGGATGGGCGCTGGCGACGCGGTGCCGCCTCCCGCTCCGCCGCCGGCCACGACTCCGGTCCCCGCCACGCCGCCGGCCTCCGCCACGCCGCCGGTGCCGGTGCCGGGCGGCGAGCTCGCACCGGCCGTCGGCTCCCGGTTCCGGTCGCCCGGCGCCACCAGGACCTCGTCCGCTCCCGCGCTCGGCGCAGGGCCGTTCGCGGCAGCACCCGCCGGTACGCCGGTCCCCGGCCCGGCCGCGCCCCCCAGCAGCGAGGCGCCCCCGGCATCCTCCTCCCCGCCGAGCAGCTGGCGGTAGCGGACCTCCTTCTGCCCGGGACGGCGCTCGAGCCGTTCCGCGAACCCGCGGTCGATGAGCGCCGCGAGCGTCGCCTCGATCTCGTCGACGCCGCCGAACCGGTGCAGCCGCTCGGTGCGGGTGCGCAACTCGCCCGGGGTCTGCGGCCCGCGGAGCAGGAGCACCGTCAGGACCGCCTGCGCGGCCGGGTCGAGGCCGAGCGTGTCGGCGAGCAGGTGGCGGTACTTCGGCGCCCGGCTGCCCGGCCCGGACGCGCTGCGGGTCCAGCGCCGGCGGCCGAGCTCCTCCAGCGCGTGCCGGATGACCCGCTCGTCGTAGTCGACGACCGGATCGCGGTTCGTCGACTGGTTGCAGGCGCTGCGCAACGCGTTGAGCGTCAGCGGATAGGTGTCCGGCGTCGTCCGCTGCTTCTCCATGAGGGCACCGAGAACGCGGATCTGGACGGCATCGGGTCGCACCCGCCGCAGCGTACCCGGGGCGGTGGGCGACGGCGCCCTCCGGTACCGTCGCCCGCCGATGGCGCGCGCCCGGTCGATCGGCCTGCACCTCCTGGCCGCTGCGGGGCTGGGGGTCGCGATCTGGCTGCTGTTCGGGCGCACGGCGTTCGTGAACTACGACAGCGCCTGGTCGCTGAACTGGATGCGCGAGCTGCTCGCCGAGGGCCGGCGTCCGGACCTCGAGCGGCTCTTCTCCCCCACCCCGCACCCGCTGAGCGACGCGTTCTCCGGACTGCTCGTGCCGTTGAGCGACGCCGGGAGCGGCGCGGTCGGCCGAGGTGCCGAGACCGCGCTCGTCGTCTCCGCCCTCTTCTGGCTCGGCGCGCTCGGCGTCGTGACGTTCCGGCTCGGCGCCGCGTGGTTCGGCACCGCCGCCGGCGTCGTGGCGGCGCTCCTCGTGCTCACCCGCGAGCCGGTGCTCTCCTACGGGCTGCGGACGTACCTCGACCTGCCCTACGCGGTCTTCCTGCTGCTCGCGCTGCTGGCCGAGACGCGCCGGCCGCGCAACGGGCCCGCGACGCTCGCCTGGATCACGCTGGCGGGGCTCCTGCGCCCCGAGGCGTGGCTCCTGGCCGGCGCCTACGTCGCGTACCTCGTCGTGCACGAGATCCGGTCGACCTCGCCGCGCGCGGAGCGCGGGGGCCGCGACGGGCGTCACGAGGACGGGCGCTACGCGACGAAGACCGCCGCCGATCCGGTGCGCGACGCGCTGCTGGCCCCGACGCCCCGCGAGCGGGTCGCGGGGTGGCTCGCGCGACTGGACCGCCGACGGACCGCGCTGCTGCTCGCCCTCGCCGCGGTCGCGCCGCTCGGCTGGCTCGTCGAGGGCCTGGTGCTCGCCGGCGACCCGCTGCAGGCCCTGACCGGCACGCAGCAGAACGCCGCCGACCTCGACCGCGTGACCGGGATCGGGTCGGCCGTGACGGTGATGCCGCGACGGCTCGGCGAGATCGTCCGGGAGCCCGTCCTGCTCGCCGACGCCGGCGGTGCGCTGCTGTCGCTCGCGTTCCTGCGCCGCCGCGCGCTGCTCGGAGCGGCCGCCGGCGTCGCCGCCGCGGTCGCCTTCTTCGTCCTCGCGGCCGCGGGGCTGCCGCTGCTGACGCGCTACCTCGTCTTCCCGGGGACGATCCTCATCCTCTTCGCCGCGGCGGGGCTGCTCGGCTGGCGCCGTCTCGAGGCCGACCACCCCTGGCGCCGGCGGTGGCAGGCGTTCGCGGCGGTCTGCGTCGTCGCGTTCGTCGCCTTCACGCCGAGCCAGGTCGATCGCGTCGACCGGCTGCAGAACGCGCTCGCGTTGCAGCAGCGGGTGATCGGCGACCTGCGGACGGTGACCGGCGAGGTCCTGCGCCCGGTGCTGGCGCTCGATCGCTGCGCCCCGACGTCGAGGCTCGGCGTCGGCACGTCGACGCGAGCCGGCGCGGGGCAGCCCGTCGACGTCGCCCTGCCGAACCACCGCGCGGTCCCACAGGTGCTGCTGTGGCTCGGCGATCCCGTGCGGACCCCGACGAGCTACGACGACGGGCGCCCGAGCGTCGCCTCGCGCGTCGACGGCGGGGCCGCGACGGTGACGCTCCTGCCGGCGGACGCGCGCGTGGCGCGCGGCTTCATCCTCGACCGCGCCGACCGCGGACGCGGGCTGCCCGCTCCTCCGGCCGGGGCGCGCCTCGCCGGGGTGCTCGGATCGTGGCGCGTGTACGGGCAGGACGCGAGCTGCACGGCGCTGCTGCGCGAGCGCCTCGCGGCGGTCCGCTGACGCGCCGACCGCAGCGCCGCGGGCCCGTGCGGCGCGGAGTCGACCGCGGAACGGCGGCGGACGGACGGCGCCGCGGCGGGCGCGCGGCGTGGCGGCAGGCGCGCGGCGTGGCGGCGGGAAAGCGGCGTGGAACGCCAGGCCGGCGGGGTGGTGCCGCAGCGGGCGTCAGGCGGGATCTCGGCCGGCGGGAAAAGCCGCCGCCGGAGGGCCCGCCAGCGCGGAGGGACCGCCGCAAGAGGTGCACCCGCGGAGTCAACCCGCCGCCGACGACTCCGGCGCGGACGTCCAGACGCCCGCCGACGATCGCTTAAGGCTGCTTCCTTCCGGACCTGACCTGGTTCACGGGCCGGCGTCGCCCGGGGCCCACCCCATCGACGCCGTCGACGGCGGGTTCACCCCGCGGATGCCGGCCGATCGTACCCGAGGGCCCGCGACCACGGCCGCGCGCCCGTCCGGCGCGTGCGGCGCCGTCCGTGCCCCGACGGGCGCGACGGCGCGACGAGGCGGGTCAGTGCGGGGTCTCGTCGGTGGACATCATCTGGAAGATGGCCCGCACGACGTAGAGGATGCCCGGCGCGATCGAGATCAGCGCGATCGCGAGCAGGACCGGCGAGTCGACGATGACGGCGACCGTGAACAGGACGATGACCACGAGCGCCGCGCTGATGATCTGCATCAGGAACTTGTTGGCGGTCGGGGCGCCCTCGGGATCGAGGTCGACCGGGGCGTCGTAGTCCTGCTGAGAGGGAGTGGCGCTCATGACCCCACCATCTTGGACCATCGAGCCGTCGCCGAGCGTCGCGCCCGGCTACCATGCTCGTCCCGAGGACGTATAGCTCAGTTGGTTAGAGCGCTCGCTTCACACGCGAGAGGTCACTGGTTCGAGTCCAGTTACGTCCATCGCCCGAACGCCCCGTCACGACGGGGCGTTCGTCGTTCTCGGGGCGTGGCGTCCCGGGCGCCGCCGGGCACGAACGCCCGACTCGTGCCCGCTCGGGCACCGCGACGCGGCACCAGCAAGGCCGAAACGCCTAAGGCTCATACGCCGAGTTTTCGCGTACGCTGCGCGCATGAGACCTTCCGTCGCAGCGTCCCTCGCGGCCCTGACCGTCCTGGCGAGCGCCTCGGTCGCCAATGCCCAGCCCATCGGCGTCGAGACGACCGTCGGCGAGGGCGGTGAACGGGGATACGACATGGAATGGGTAGGCAACGGTCGGCCATCGACGACGGTGACGTTCACCTGGGACACCGAGCGCTGTGCCGAGAGCGACGGAGTCGAAGGCGTGATCGGCTGCGACTACTCCCTGATCGTCAAGAAGGCCGGCAAGACCGTCTACGACTACGACGGGGACCGCGACGAGGACGGGTGGCCAGAAGCGTTCCTCGGCGACGCGTCCAGCGCGTTCGACGAGGACGAACCCACCTACAGCGTCGAATACGGTCGCGACTGGACCTGCAGGCGCTCCGGCCGCTACACGTGGAAGGTGACCGTCGCCCTCAGCGATCCCGACGGGCGTGCCCGGAGCTCCTCGCGGACCGGCTCGTTCCGGATCCCGAAGTGCCGCGCCCGGAAGACCCGCAAGGTCAGCGCCAGCCACGCCGCCTCGACCGTCAACGACGACGCCGAGGAGGCCTACGAGGGCGAGTTCGTCTCGCAGATCCGTTGCGGATCCGGTCGACGCAGCCGCTTCCGCTGCCAGATCGTCCACAACAACAACTACCGGATCTGCCAGCGCACGGCGTCCGTTCGCTTCTACCGCACGAACCAGTTCGGCCGGAAGTCCAACGACGCGACCGTGCACTACGGCAAGGGCCGCTGCCGGTCCTTCTAGACCCCGAGGAGCCGCATGAAGCCTGCACCCCCCGCGATCCTCGTCGCGCTCGCACTCACCCTGACCGCCTGCGGCTCGGAGGACTCCCCACGAGCCACGGCCGAACCCGCGCCCACACGGTCGACGACCTCCACCTCCACCGACGAGTGCGTCTCGAAGGGCATCACCGCCGGAGGCACCGGCGAGTGCACCGGCCCCGACGGCGTCACGAGCATCGTTCGCAACCGCGGGCAGACGCTCTCGCTCGACGCCTACAGCCTGCGGATCCAGAAGATCTACGTCACGAGATCCGTCTCCCCGCCGTCGAGCTTCGGCGGCAACGTCGAACGAGCCCAAGGCACGTTCGTGATCTTCCAGGTACGGGTCCGCAACCGCTCCAAGCAGCCCTTCGACTTCAACCGCGGACTGAGCTACACCGGCCTCGTCGTGGGCAACGACTCCTACAGCCCCACCGCGAACACCGCCGCCGGCGTGTACAAGGCGTTCTCCGTCCTCGGGGAACGCGCCAAGACCGACATCCGCATCCAACCGGGCGCGAGCAACACCGAGTTCATCGTCTTCGACATCCCCCGCGCGGCAGCCAAGGCCGCGCAGGAGCCCGGGAGTGCCCTCAACGTCATCCCAAAGTCCGAGGTGGACAGCGGCAACGACGCTTCGGTGGGCGTCACGTCCGCGGTCGGCACCATCAGGCTCTCGCAGGGGTAGACGTGGCGAGCGTCGTCGGGGGCTCTCGCGGCCCCCGCCGGCCCGCACGCCGGATCGTCGCTGTCAGGGCGGCCCGGCCACGTGGCGATCGTCGCCCCGTCGATCCTCCGGGACGTCGGCGGCCACGGCCGCGCAGACGGCAGGAACCGGTCCTCGCGGCTCACCTCGAGCGGCCGCAGGCAGCCCTCCGCACGGCAACGACGGCGTCGGATCCCCCGTTGCTGGGCGACCTCCGAGCTCCGGACTGCTCCTCCTGCGCGCCGGCTGCCCTGCGCTCGCCCCGCGCCCGAGGTCGCTGGTCCGAACCCAAGGACGTCCATCGCCCGAACGCCCCGCCACCGCGGGGCGTTCGTCGTCTCGCAGGGCGACGGCGCCGCGCCGCCCGGCCCGCCGCCGCTCAGCCGACGACGGTCACCGGACCGTGGTCGTCGCAGTGGTCCCCGTGCGGGTGGTGCAGGACGCCGTCGACGAGGTAGTCGACGTGGTCGCCATGGGGCACCGCCGGGTGGCCGCAGTCCGGGCCGTGGACGTGGCCGGCGTCGTGGCCGGCCGCCGGCGTGGTGTGGCCCGCCGGATGGGCGTCGTCGACCGGCAGCGCGTGCTCGTCGACGTGGTCCTCGTGCGGGTGGTGCAGGTGCCCGTCGTGCAGGTAGTCGACGTGCCCGGCGTGCTCGATCGCGACGTGCCCGCACCCCGGGCCGTGCTCGTGCGGGTGGTCGCCGTGGATCTCGTGATCGGCCATGCACCGACGGTACGCCGCCGGGGCCCCCGCGACCAAGGCGTTGCAGGTGAGACGCAGTCCCGCCCGCGTCCGGCACGCCGCGCGTCCATCGATATAATAGGACTGAGTCTCATCCCTAGAGAGGAGTGCCCGTGTCCCGCGTCTGCCAGGTCACCGGCGCCCGTCCCCGGACGGGCAACAACGTCCCCCACAGCCAGCACCGGACGAAGCGCTGGTTCCGCGTCAACGTCCACAAGCGGCGGTACTTCCTGCCGAGCGAGAACCGCTGGATCACGCTCACCGTCAGCGCGCACGGGAACAAGGTCATCGACCGCCGGGGGATCGAGCGCGTCGTCGCCGACCTCCGCGCCCGCGGGGAGCGGATCTGATGGCCCGCGGCGACGTCCGGATCCAGGTCCGCCTCGTGTCCACCGCAGGCACCGGCACGGTCTACGTGACCTCGAAGAACAAGCGGAACACGCCCGAGCGGCTCGAGCTGCGCAAGTACGACAAGCGCGTGCGGCGCCACGTCCTCTTCCGCGAGGCGCGCTGAGCCGTGGCCGGTCCCTCCCCCGCGACGCGCGAGCGCCGGGACCGCTGGCTCGCCTTCGCCGAGGAGCGGCTCGCCGCCGCCGGGCTGCGGGCCGGTGCGGCCCGGACGGCCGTCGTCGAGACGCTCGCCACCGACGGCCACTGCCTCATCAGCGCCCAGGCCCTCGCCGACGCGCTGCCGGCCGGTGGCGCGGGATCCGTCGCGTCGGTCTACCGCGCGCTCGAGCAGCTGCACGAGCTCGGCCTCGTCCGGCGCGTCATCGGCGACGACGGCGTGACGCGGTTCGAGATCGCCGACCCGGCCGGCGGGCACCACCACCTCGTCGACCCGGAGTCCGGCGCCGTGCGGCCGTTCGTCGACGCGGGCGTCGAGCGCGCGGTGCGCGAGGCCGCCCGGCGCCTCGGCGTGGCGCTCGACGGCTACGACCTCGTGCTGCGCGGCCGGCCGGTCGCCGCCGCGGACGCGGCTGGCGAGGGCGGGGCCACCCGGCCCGTCGCCGCCGGCGCCGGCCCACGCGGGCCGCGGGCCGAGCGCACGACCCGCGTCGAGCCGGCGTGAG
>JALRCL010000624.1 GCA_023268575.1 Patulibacter sp. | reverse complement strand
GCGGGCGGCGAGCCTGCTCCATGACCAGCCGCGCTCGTGGACGGCGCGCGCGGCGTGCGGCGCCTGATCCACGCGTCGACGCGCCCGCCGCCGGACGCTGGGACGGGGGCGGGCACGCACGAGCGGCTGTACCGGAACCGGACGGCGCACCGCGGCTGACGAGCGTCAGGCGGGGCCGGCGCCCAGCAGGGCGTCCAGCTCGTCGGCCTGCTCGCGCAGGCCCCCGCAGACCAGCTCGCAGAGGGCGAACACCGTCTCGTCGGCGATCGCGTAGCGGACGGCGGTGCCCTCCTTCGTCCGCGACACGATCCCCGCCTGGTGCAGCACGCCGAGGTGCTTGGAGGCGTTCTGCTGGCTGGAGCCGATCGTCGCCGTCAGCTCGCCGACCGTCGCCGAGCCCTCCCGCAGCCGGTCGAGCAGCCGGATCCGCGTGGGGTCGCCGATCACGCGGAAGCGCTGGGCGATCAGCTCGGCGAGCGGCTCGGGGATCGGCCGGGGGAGGACCACGGGACGACGATAGCGCTGGGTGGATCAGTGGTGTCCGAAGCGGACCTCGGGCAGCACGCGGCCCAGTCGGGGCGGCAGCCACCAGGCCCAGCGGCCGGTCAGGCGCAACAGCACCGGCACCAGCAGCAGCCGCACGAGGAAGGCGTCCAGCAGCACGGCGACGCCGAGGATCACGCCCATCTCCCTCGGCGGCAGCGGGCCGGAGAGGGCGAAGGTGAAGAAGACGGCCACCATCACCGCCGCCGCCGCGAAGACCACGCGCCCCGAATGGGCGACGCCGCCGACCATCGCCTCGCGCGGGTCGCGGGTGCGGTCCCAGTGCTCCTTCGCCGAGGAGAGCAGGAACACGGTGTAGTCCATCGAGATCGCGAAGACCATCGCGAAGAAGAAGACCGGCGCCCAGGCGTCGAGGAAGCCCTGGGACTCGAAGCCGAGCAGGCCCGCGCCGTGTCCGTCCTGGAACACCAGGCGGGCGACGCCGAACGCGGCGGCCACGGCCAGCAGGTTCGTGGCGGTCCCGATGAGCGCGACCACCGGCGCGCGCAGCGCGAACAGCAGCAGCAGGAACCCGAGCGCCAGCACGACGCCGATCACGAGTGGCGTCCTCGCCGTCAGCGTCGTCTCCAGGTCGTGGTTCTCCGCCACCGAGCCGCCGACGAGCGCCGACCGCGGCAGCACGTCGCGGATGCGGTCGATCGCGGGACCGGTGCTCGCGGCGGAGGGGTCCTGCCGCAGCGTCGCCTGCAGCAGCACGTGGTCGCCGTGGCCGGTCACGGCCGGCAGCACCCCGGCGACGTCGCGGTCGGCGCGCAGCGCCGCCGCGGTCCGGTCGGCCTCGGCACGCGGGGCGACGACCTGGAGCGCTCCGGGCGCGCCGTCGCCGAACGCCTGCTGGACGAGCGCGTAGCCGACGCGCGAGCCGTCCTGCTCGGGGACGACCTTGATCGACGGCATCCCGGTGCGCAGCCCGAGCACCGGCGCGGCGAGCACCAGCAGGGCGACGAGGGCGAGCGCGCCGAACGCGAGCGGTCGCCGCCAGAGCCGTGCCGCCCAGGCCGCGAACCGCGCCGACCGGTGCTCGCCGGCGTGCGCCCACGGCAGCGCGCCGCGGTCGACCCGCGCCCCGAGCCGCGCCAGCACCGCGGGCAGCAGCGTCAGCGTCGCCGCGAGGATGAAGACGACCGAGATCATGATCCCGAGCGCCATCGAGCGGAACGCGGGGGAGGGCACGAGCATCACCGCCGTCAGCGAGATGAGCACCGTCAGGCCCGAGAGCAGCACCGCCTTGCCGGCGGTGTCCATCGTCTCGGCGGTCGCGTCGACGGCGTCGAGCTCCGAGCCGAAGAACGCGCCGCGGAAGCGCATGACGAGGAAGAGCGCGTAGTCGATGCCGAGCGCGAGCGCGAACATCAACGCGAAGTTCATCGCCCAGATCGAGATGTCGAGCAGCTGGGTGCCGAGGTAGAGCGTGCCGGCGGAGGCGACGAGGCCGAGGATCGTGAGCATCAGCGGCAGGCCGGCGGCGACGAGCGAGCCGAAGGCCAGGACGAGGATCACGAGCGTGACCGGCCACGAGAGGAGCTCGCTCTTCATCATCGCGTCGCGGTTGGCGGTGTTGAAGTCCGACCACATCCCGCTGGCCCCGGTCAGCGCCGCTTGGACGCCCTCGACCCGGGGCAGCTGCCGCTTGAGGTCGTCCGCCGCGCGGACCATCTCGTTGCTCGAGGCGGCGGCGGTCGCCTGGACGACGGCGGTGCGGCGATCGCGCGAGATCGACGTGCCCGCCTGGGGCGGCAGCACCCGGCCGACCCGCCGGTCGGCGCCGAGGGTCCGCTCGGTGGCGGCGATCGCGCGGCGGAAGCCGGCGTCGTCGACGGTCGCGGTCGTGCTGTGGAGCACGACCATCAGGGCGCTCGAGGAGCGCCCGTCGAACTCGCGGTCGAGCAGGTCGCGGGCCTGGACGGACTCCGAGCCGGTCGCCTCCCAGCCCGCGCCGGAGAGGGCGTGCTCGACCCGCGGCGCGAAGGCGCCGAGGCCGACGGCGACGATCGCCCAGGCGATCGCGACGACCCGGAAGTGGGTGGCGGTCCAGCGGCCGAGGCGGCCGATCGGTCCCACGGCGGCGCTCATCGGGTCTCCCGTTCGCCGGCCGGGCGGAGGCCGAGCGTCCGCTGCAGGACGAGCGACGCCGGGCAGGCGCCGGCCAGCACGTAGAGCCACTGGTTGACCCCGACGAACGCGGTCAGGAGCAGGAACCAGGGCGAGAGCGCGGCGGCGAGCGCCGCGGACAACAGCGAGACGCTGCCGGCGAGCGCGAACAGCGCTCGCTCGAGCGGCCAGCGCGACGGTCGTGCGGCCGGGGGTGGTGACGTGGACATCGGAGTCTCCGAGGCGACGGTGAACGTCTCACAACTATACCACCGTGAAGTTGTGAAGATCGGCCGGCGCGGATCCGCGTCCTGGCGCGACCGGCGAGGATCGCCGCCGCGTCCTCGAACGCGCCGATCGCGGCGACCCCGCCGCCGGCGGCGAACGCCTGGGCGGCCTCGACCTTCGGCCGCATCGAGCCGGCCGGCAGCCGGTCGATCAGCGGGTCGCCCGGACCCAGCTCGGCGACCGGCGCGGCGGCGGCGGTGCCGAAGCCCCGGATCAGGGCGGGCACGTCGGTCAACAGCAGCAGCGCGTCGGCGCGCAGGCGCGACGCCAGCAGCGCGCTGGCCCGATCCTTGTCGACCACCGCCTCGACGCCCCGCAGGTCGCCCGTCGCATCGCGCGCGACGGGGATCCCGCCGCCCCCGGCGCAGACGACGACCACCCCGTCGTCGATCAGCCGGCGCACCACGCCCAGCTCGACGATCTCGCGGGGGGCCGGCGAGCCGACGACCCGGCGCCAGCGGTCGCCGTCGGGCGCGACCGTCCAGCCGTGCTCCCGCGCGAGGCGCTCCGCCGTCACCCGGTCGTAGACGGGGCCGATCGGCTTGGTCGGCGCGGCGAGCGCTGGATCGTCGGCGTCGACGACCACCTGGGTCAGCAGCGTGACGACCTCCCGTCCCGGGAGGGCGTTGACGAGGGCCTGGCCCAGCAGGTAGCCGATCAGCGCCTCGCTCTCGGCGCCCAGGACGTCGAGCGGATCGCCGTCGGCGGCGGCCCGCAGCGCGAGCAGCCCGACCTGGGGGCCGTTGCCGTGCGTGACCACCACGTCGTGGTCGGCGAGCAGCGGCGCCAGTGCGGTGACCGCCACGGCGACGTTGCGCCGCTGCACGGCCACCGACGGCGCCTCGCCGCGGCGCAGCAGGGCGTTGCCGCCGAGCGCCGCGACGATCAGCGGCCGGTCCGCTCGCGCTTCGCTCATCGCCCGCCGCAGAGCGCGTGCAGCACGGCCTGCTCGGTCGGGAGCCGGTTGGCGGCCTGCTGCCAGACGGCGCTCTGCGGCCCGTCGATCACGGCCGCGTCGATCTCCTCCCCGCGGTGGGCGGGCAGGCAGTGCAGCACGATCGCGTCGCGGCGGGCGTGGGCCAGCAGCGCGGCGTCGACCCGGTAGGGCCGCAGCGCCGCCTGTCGGTCGGCGCCGTCGCGGTCGCCCATCGAGACCCAGACGTCGGTGTAGACCGCGTGGGCGCCGGTCACCGCGGTGACCGGGTGCCGGTGGACCTCGATCGCGCCGCCGGCGTCCCGCGCCATCGAGACGACGTCCGGGTCCGGCTCGTACCCGGCCGGGCAGGCGAGGTCGATCGTGACGCCGGCCAGCGTCCCGGCCTCGATCAGCGAGTGCGCGACGTTGTTGCCGTCGCCGACGTAGGCGAGCCGCAGGCCGTCGAGCCGTCCGAACCGCTCGCGCAGGGTCAGCAGGTCCGCCAGCGCCTGGCACGGGTGGTGCTCGTCGGTCAGCGCGTTGATCACGGGCACCTCGGCCGCCGCCGCGATCTCCTCCAGCGTCTCCTGCGCGAACGTCCGGACGACGATCGCCGCCGCGTAGCCGGAGAGCACCCGGGCAGTGTCGGCGATCGGCTCGCCGCGCCCCAGCTGGAGCTCGTCGGGGCGCAACATGATCGGCAGCATCCCGAGCCGGTGGGCCGCCGCCTCGAAGGAGACGCGGGTCCGCGTCGAGGGCTTGTCGAACAGCGCCGCCAGCGAGCGGCCGCGGAGCGCCCCGTCCCAGCTCCACGGGTCGGCCTTCATCGCGGCCGCCAGGTCGAGCAGCCGCAGCACCTGCGAGCGGTCGAGGTCGGAGACCCGCAGCAGGTCGGCGGGCATCGTCAGCACGACGGTCATCGGAGCGGCTCCCGCTCGATCGGGCAGGACATGCAGCGGGCGCCGCCGCGGCCGCGGCCGAGCTCGGAGCCCGCGATCGTGATCACCTCGACCCCGGCCTGGCGCAGGCGGGTGTTCGTGTCGACGTTGCGCTCGTAGCCGACGACCACCCCGGGGGCGATCGCCAGCACGTTGTTGCCGTCGTCCCACTGCTCCCGCTCGGCCTCGTAGCGGTCGCCGCCGGTCTCGATCACCCGCACGTGCTCGATCCCCAGCTCGACGCTGATGGCGTCGAAGACCTCGCCCTCGCGGCACGCCGTGACGCCGTGCGGTCCGGGAGCGAGCGTCGTCGCCTGCATCGAGCAGCGGAGCTCCGGGTAGACCGTGAACGCGTCCCGGTCGACCATCGTGAGCACCGTGTCGAGGTGCATCGCCGAGCGCGCCCGCGGGAGCTCGACCGCGATCACGCGGCGCGCGGCACCGGCCGCGAACAGCCGCTCGGCGAGCAGCTCGACCGCTCCCGGGCGCGTGCGCTCGCCCATCCCGACCATCACGCACCCCTCGCCGAGGACGTGGACGTCGCCGCCCTCCAGCCGCGCCGCGCCGCCCAGCCCGTCGCTCCAGATCTCGCGCGCAGCGGTCGCGAACAGCGGGTGGTGGCGGTAGATCGCCTCGTAGTGGAGCGACTCGCGACGGCGCGCGAGCTTCGCCATCGCGTTGATGGTGACGCCGCCGTGGATCCAGGCCGACGTGTCGCGGGTGAACATGTGGTTCGGCAGCGGGTCGAGCAGGAACCCGCCCGAGCGCGCCCGGCGGATCGGCAGCGCGTCGCTGCGGAACGGCAGGTCCCCGACGTCGATGCCGCCGATCAGCCAGCGGGTCAGCGCCTCGCCGGACAGGTCCGCGAGCCACTCGCGGACCGCCGGACCGAGCCGCGGTCCGAGATCGGCCGCGGCCAGGGTGCCGTCGAGCACCATGGTGCGCGCCTCCGGCACGTCGAGCGCCTGGGCCAGGAGGTCGGTGAGGTAGAGGACCTCGACCCCGCGCTCGGCGAGGGCATCGGCGAACGCGTCGTGCTCCTGCCGCGCGCATCCCCGACGGGATCGCTGCGTGGTGCAAGCAGATTCCTGCCGAAGAGGCTGGGGTTTATCCGATCGATCAGGAGGACGGAGGATCTGATGACGATCCGATTGAGCGTCAAGACTGGGTGCGCACGCTCGAAGGCGCGGGCGGTCACATGCGCAGGACGAAGCCCGGCCCGTTTCCGGAGGTTGGCCCCCTGAAGCTGCAGGACCACGGCAATCCGGTTCGTTTCCGGAACATCTGGTACCGCCCGCTGCCACCGCGCTCCGTCG
>JALRCL010000580.1 GCA_023268575.1 Patulibacter sp. | reverse complement strand
AGACGATGACCGGGGCCTTGCCGCCGAGCTCGAGGTGCGTGCGCTTCAGGTGCTTGCCGGCGTGCTCGGCGATCCAGCGGCCGGTCGCGACCGAGCCGGTGAGCGAGACGAGCGCGATGCCCGGGTGCTCGACGATCGCCTTGCCCGGGTCGTTGCCGCCGACGACGACGTTCAGGACGCCGGGCGGCAGCAGGTCGGCGGCGAGCTCGGCGAGCTTCACCGTCGAGGCCGGCGTCGACGGCGCGGGCTTCAGGACCGTCGTGCAGCCCGCGGCGAGCGCCGGGCCGATCTTCCAGCCCGCCATGAGCAGCGGGTAGTTCCACGGCGCGATCTGGCCGACGACGCCGACCGGCTCGCGCCGGATGATCGAGGTCAGGCCCTCGAGGTACTCGCCGGCGGCCTTGCCCTCCGGCGTGCGCGCCGCGGCGGCGAAGAAGCGGAGGTTGTCCGCCACGACGCCGATCTCCTCGTCGATCACCGCCTGCAGCGGCTTGCCGGCGTCGCGGGACTCGATCGCGGCGAGCTCGTCGGCGTGCTCCTCGATCCGGTCGGCGAGCTTCAGCAGCGCGAGCGAGCGCTCCGCCGGCGTCGTCGTCGACCAGCCGTCGAACGCCTTCGTGGCGGCCCGCACCGCGCGGTCGACGTCCTCGGCGCCGGACGCGGCGGCGACGGCGTACTCCGCGCCCGTCGAGGGATCGACGACGGGGTTCGTGGCGCCGCCGGCCGCGTCGACCAGCTCGCCGTCGATGAAGTTCCGCAGGGTCTCGCTCATGCTCGGGTGCTCCGCTCGGGGATCGCGGGGGCGCGGTCGTGGGGGCGCCCCCGTCGCTGCCCGGCAGACTCTCGCGCGCCGGTGGGACGCGGCAACCGTCCGATCGGCCAAAGGACCCGCCCCGGATTGAGGCGGTCGGGCGATGGCCGGGGCCGCTGCGGCGCCCGCAGAGGCGCCACGGCGACGGGCCGCGCGCGGCGGTGCCGGACGGTCGAGGCTCGCGGTGGACGACGGTCCGCGGCCGCTGCTCGGCCGCCCGGACCCGCCACGCGACGGCTCAGACGAACGGCCGGCCGGCGTGCAGCCGGCGGCGCACGTCCCACTCGCCGATCGTCACCGGCGCGAGCAGCAGGGGCCGCGGCACGACGGCGTCGATCGCGCGCAGGAGCCGGCGCGCGTGGCGGAAGCGCCGCTGCCGCACGGCCGTCCAGGGGATCCCGAGCGCGTCGCGGAACGGCGCCGGCAGGTGGCCGATCGCCAGCGCCTCGAGCGGGGGCCCGACGAGGCGGCGCAGCGGCGCGGGCAGGAAGTCGATCCGCGCGAACCCCTGGAGGAACGCGCGCGTGACGTCGTCCAGCCGGATCTCGGCGACCGCGTCGTCCCAGTAGCGCGCGAACGCCGCGCGGTCGGCCGGCCACCGGTCGGCGGGCAGCTGCAGCGTCGTGCCCAGCCGCGCGGCGTGGCGGTAGAACGCGTCGCGGTACGGGGCGTACTCCGCCGCCCGGTAGAGCCGCAGGTAGTCGTCGAACCCGCGGTAGAGGCAGGCCGCGATCCACAGCTGCAGGTCGGCGTCGAAGGCGTTGTAGGCGACCGGGTCCTGTGGTCGGCTGCGCACCTGGCGGTGCTGGCGGTTGATCTCGTCGCGGACCGCGCGCTGCTCGGCCTCGGTGCCCAGCAGCGCGATCGCGAGGAAGCCGCCGGTGGTGCGCGCCCGCTTGAACGGGTGGCGGTCCAGGCGGCCGCTGTCGACGCGGCTCTCGGCGACGCCGCGACCGACGGGCAGCCGCGAGAGCTGCATGATCACGTTGGCCCCGGCGAACTCGCCGACCCCGAGCAGGGCGTCGCGCAGCAGGCGGGTGAACCGGGGATCGTCGAGCAGGCGCTCGTCGGTCGGGACGGCGCCGTCGCGGGGGACGGCGGAGGCGGTCGACATCGTGGCGAGATCGATCATCGAGGGAACGGTGGTACGAAGTCTCCCATCGTGTCCCACGCCTGTCGAGCGGGCGCCGCCGCGGCGAACCTCGGCCGGCCGATCCTGGCCCTGCGGACCCCCGGGTGCGCGGGCCCCGCGGACTACGCTGAGGACGTGGCGACCGTCGGCGGCTCGCGAGCCGGGCTCCCTCCGCAGCAGCACCTCCCCCCGGAGCTGCTGGAGTCGCTGCTGGCCTCCTCCGCCGACGCGTTCTACGTCGTCGACCCGGCGGGGCGGGTGCAGTTCGCCAACCCGGCGGCGGTCTCCGTGCTCGGCTACGACGACGAGGCCGAGCTGCTCGGCCGCCCGAGCCACGCGACGATCCACCACAAGCGCCCCGACGGGACGCCGTTCCCGGACGCCGAGTGCCCGTTGCTGCGCCCGCGCACGACGGGCGAGGTCGTGCGCGTGGACCTCGACTGGTTCGTGCGTCGCGACGGCTCGATGGTCCCGATCGCGTACTCCTCCTCGCCGCTGGAGACCGACCACGGCCGTGGTGCGGTCGTCGTCTTCCGCGAGGTCGACCCGCACGCCGACGAGGACGACGCCCAGCGCCACGGTTGGGCGCTCGAGCTCCACGAATCGCGCACGCGGATCGTCGCCGCCGCCGACGCAGCGCGGCGGCGGATCAGCCGCGACCTCCACGACGGCGCGCAGCAGCGCCTCGTCGGGGTCCTCATGACCCTGCGCGCCGCGGCCGGCCGGGTCGGGGACGCCGGTGGCGAGGCCGCGTCGCTGCTGAAGCGCGCCACGGAGGAGGTCCAGGCGGCGATCGGCGACCTGCGCGACCTCGTCGCCGGCGTGCACCCGGCGGTCCTCACCGACCGCGGCCTGCGCGCGGCGATCGACTCCCTCGCGGCGCGCTCGCCCGTCCCCGTCGAGGCCGACGTTCCCCGCCGGCGCTGGCCGGCCGAGGTCGAGGCCACGGTCTACTTCCTCGTCGCCGAGGCCCTGACGAACGTCGCCAAGCACGCGCCCGAGGCGCGCGTCGCGACCGTCCGCGTCAGCGCGTCGCAGCAGCGGGTGCTCGTCGAGGTGACCGACGACGGACCGGGCGGGGCGACGACCGCCGCCGGCGGCAGCGGCCTGCGCGGCCTGCGCGACCGGCTCGCGCTGCTGGGCGGCACGCTCGAGATCGGGGAGGCCCCCGGCGGCGGCACGCGCGTGCGCGCGGACCTGCCCGCGGACCCGTCGGCCGGCCCGCTCCCGGGCCTCCCGGCCGGCTGACCGCGCGCCCGCGCCGCCGCCGACGACCCACGTC
>JALRCL010000285.1 GCA_023268575.1 Patulibacter sp. | reverse complement strand
GTCGACCGGGTCGCTCGGTCGCCCCGCTCCTGGCGGCGGGACCCGGCCGGCGCCGGAGTACGATGTCCGCGTGTCGGCCGGCGATCCCCCACGGCGGGCGCTGGTCGGCCGAGGCGCCGAGCTGCGCCGCCTGCGCGAGCTGCTCGCCGGGCTCCGGGAGGGGCGCGGCGGCGCCCAGCGGATCCTCGGCGTCCCCGGGGTCGGCAAGACCGCGCTGCTCGACGCCCTCGCCGGCGACGCGACCGGCCTGACCGTCCTGCGGGCCACCGGCGTCGAGCACGAGGCGGAGCTGCCCCACGCGGCGCTCGACGAGCTGCTGCACCCCCTCGGGACCGACGCCCCAGCCCTCGACGAGCGCGATCCGGTCGCCCTGTTGCGCGCGGTCGGCGCGACGCTCGCCGCCGCCGCGCCGGTGCTCGTCGACGACCTCCAGTGGCTCGACGACGGCTCGCGCCTGGCCGTCGCCTACCTCGCCCGGCGCGCGCAGCGGCTGGGGATCGGGGTCGTCGCGGTCTGGTCGCAGCGGGGCGAGGAGCCGGACCCGTGGCCGGGCGTGGCCGACTGGGAGCTCGCCGAGCTCGCCCGCCCGGACGCGGTGGGGCTCGCCCGCGCCGGGGGCGTGGCGCCGCTCGTGGCCGAGGCGCTCGTCGACGCGCTGGGCGGCAACCCGCTCGCGCTCGTCGAGGCGCCCGCGTCCCTGACGGCTGCGCAGCGCGCGGGCCGCGCGCTGCTGCCCGACCCGCTGCCGGTCGGGGAGCGGCTGCGGCGCGCCTACGGCGCGCGCCTGGCCGAGCTCGCGCCCGCGACCCGCGAGGCCCTGCTGCTCGTCGCGTGCGGCGCGAGCGCCGACGGCACCGCAGGCGCGCTCGAGGAGGCCGAGGACGCGGGGCTCGTGCGGCTCGGCGACGGGGTCGCGTTCACCCACCCGTTCGTGCGCTCGGCCGTCTACCACGCGGCGACGCCCTCGCAGCGGCGCGCCGCGCACCGTGCGATCGCCGGACGGGTGCCGGAGCCCGAGCGCTCCTGGCAGCTCGCGCTCGCCGCTCCGGGACCGGACGAGGCGCTCGCCGGGCAGCTCGAGCAGCTCGCCGGCCAGGCGCTGGCGGGCGGCGCTCCGGGCAGCGCGGGGCGGATCCTCGAGCGGGCGGCACGGCTCAGCCCCGACCGGTCCGACGGCGAGCGGCGACTGCTGGGCGCCGCGGTCCACCTGACCGTCGCCGGGCGGCCGGCACGCGCCCGCGCGCTGCTGGAGGAGCTGCTGCCCCGCGTCCGCGACCCGCGCGCCCGCGCGGACGTCCAGCTGCTGCGCGGGGTCGCGATGGCCCAGGCCGGCGCCCCGCGCGAGGCGCTGACGCTCATGGAAGCCGAGGCGGCGCGGATCGAGCCCGAGGACCCGGCCCGCGCGTCGGCGCTCCTCGTTCAGGCGTGCGTCGCGTTGCTGGACCAAGGCCCCGTCGACCGGCTCGGCGCGCTCGCCGAGCGCGCGCGGGACCTCGCTCCGGCGGCCGCCGCCGTGATCCCGACGGCCGTCCTGGCGGAGATGCAGGTCGTGCTCGGCCGGACCGACGAGGCGCGGCGGCTGCTCGCCCTCGTCGAGCCGGCGGTCCGCGACTGGGACCCGACGCTGCCGGGGCACGAGATCGTGACCCTCGTGGGCCTCGCGCGCCTCTGGCTCGGCGACCACGACGACGCCGAGGCGGTGCTCGTCCCGCTCGTCGACGCGAACCGGGCGATCGGCGCGGTCTCGACGCTCGCGCTGCCGTTGACGATCCTCGCGTCGCTGCACATCCGCCGGGGCGCGTTCGCCGCCGCGGCGGCGACGGCGGAGGAGGCGCTGGACATCGCCGAGGCGGGCCTCGGCGGCTTCACCCTCGTGCTCGCGGCGGCGGCAGTGGCGATGGTCGCCGCCCATCGCGGTGACGAGGCGACCTGCCGCGCGGCCGCGGCTCGGGCGATCGAGGTCGGCAAGCCACTGGACTCGGTGTCCGCGGTCGCCTGCGCGTGGCAGGCGCTCGGGATGCTCGAGCTCTCGCGCGGGGACGTCGCGGCGGCCGAGCCCGCGCTGCGGCGGGCGCTGGAGCTCAGCCGCGCTCACGGGGGCCACAACCCGGCCCTGCTCTTCACGCACCCCGACCTGCTCGAGGCGCTGCTGCGCCAGGGCCGGACGGCGGAGACGGCGGCGCTGCTCGCGGATCTCGCCGAGGGTGCCGAGCGGACGGGCGGGTCGTGGGCGCGGGCCGTCACGGCGCGCTGCCGGGCCCTGCTGGAGCCCGACGCCGACGTCGACGTGCTGCTCGCGACCGCCGTGGCCGCGCACGCCGAGCAGCCGATGCCCTTCGAGGAGGCGCGCACGCGGCTCGTCGTCGGCGAGCGCCTGCGCCGCGAGCGCCGCCGCGTCGATGCGCGCGAGCAGCTCGAGGCCGCTCGCTCCGCGTTCGAGGCGATGGGCTGCCTGCTGTGGGAGCGCCGCGCCGCCGCGGAGCTCGCGGCCACCACCGCGAGCACCGCGATCGATGCCGGCGACGGGGAGCCGCTGACCGCGCGCGAGCGCGACGTCTGCGCGCTCGTGGCCGCCGGACGGACGAACCGCGAGGTCGCCGCGGAGCTCTTCCTCTCGCCCCGGACGGTCGAGCACCACCTCCGCCTCGCCTATCGCAAGCTCGGCGTCCGCTCGCGCACCGAGCTGGCGGTGCGCTGGTCCGACGAGCGCCCCGGCGAGCTGCCGGTCGCCTGAGGGCGGGCACGGGGTACCGTGGGCGGCTCCGTCACCCCGGATCCCGAGGATCGTCATGAGCAAGCCCCACGTCCTGGTGACCGGCGCGACCGGCAGCCAGGGTGGCCACGTCGCCCGCGCCCTGCTCGCCGCCGGGCACCCCGTCTCCGCGCTCGTCCGTCGACCGGAGAGCGCCGCCGCCGCGGCGCTCGCGCGCGAGGGCGCGACGCTCGTGGTCGGCGACCTCACCGACGTCCCGTCGCTCGTGGCGGCGCTCGAGCCGGTCGACGCCGCCTACGCGGTGACCACGCCGTTCGGCGACGGCGTCGACGCCGAGGTCGCCCAGGGGCGGGCGATCATCGCCGCGGCCCGGGAGGCCGGGCTCGGCTGGCTGCTGCTCGCGTCGGTCGCCTCCGCCGGGCGCGCGGACGTCCCGCACTTCAGGAGCAAGGCGGCGATCGAGGACGAGCTGCGCGCCACGGACCTGCCGTGGACGGTCGTCGCCCCGAGCTACTTCTACGAAAACGTCGCCGGCGGCGCGCGCGACGGCCGGCTGCCGGTCCCGCTGCCCGGCGACGTGCCGCTGCACCAGCTCGCCCTCGCCGACCTCGGGGCCGCGGTCGCGGCGATCCTCGCCCGGCGCGAGGAGCACGTCGGCGCGCGGGTCGAGCTCGCCGGCGACGCGCCCACGCCCCGCGAGATGGCCGCCGCCCTCGGGGCCGTCCACGTGGAGACGCCGCTGGAGGAGGTCGAGGCGCGCTCGCACGACCTCGCGGCGATGTACCGCTTCCTTCGCGATCCGGGGTACGGGATCGACGTCGCGGCGGTGCGGGAGCGCTACCCCGAGGTCGGCTGGCGCTCGTTCGCCGACTGGGCCGCCGCACGGCCGTAGCGGCGGCGGACGGCGCGCCGCGCGGCCACGTGCTGGGGTCGCTCAAGGGCGCCGAGGCCGGATCTTGTCCGCCCATTCGATGCGGAACGGCCCGTCTCCGGGGTCGATCCGGATGGTCTGGATCGGGGTCCCCCGAGCGTTGCGGGCGACGACCGCACGAGGCGCGCGGTCCGGCTCGACGAGAAGGACGAACGCGCCGTCGATCCGCGTCGGGGTGGAGCGGCTCCCGTCGCCGTAGGCGATCTCGACCGTGCGCACGCGGCGCGCGGTGATGCCGAAGAGCGGGACGTGCCCGTGCCGGTCGGCATAGCGCTGCGCGCCGGGACCGAGGAGCTGCACGTCGGTGTCGTCGAGGCTCTCGGGGACGAGGCCGATGCCGACGCCGGTGTTGCCCAGATCGAAGTCCAGCATCCCGTGGCGCTGGACGACGTAGAGGCGGTAGCCCCCGGCCTCGGCGACCACCCGCGCCCGACGGGCGGTGCGCGCGTCGCGCATCCAGTCCGGCAGGTGGTCCTCCGCGGTCGCCGGTCGCCCGACATCGGGGTCATCCCGCCAGAAGCTGGCGAACGTGCTCGCCACCCCGCCGACCGCGGCACGGATCGGCGCCGCGGCGCCGTAGCCGGCAGCGAGCAGCACGACGACGAGGATCGCGGCGAGGGCAGGGACGCGAGCGAGGCCGCGCGGGCGCCGAGGGCGTGCGGGCGCACGCTGCAGCACGCGGCGCACCGCCGCCTGGTCGGTGGTCGCCTCTCGGGCGGCCGCGTAGAGACGGGAGAGGTCGTGGTCGGTGCTCATCGAGTGGCTCCGCCGTTCTGGGCGTGGTGGAGGGGACCGAGGGTCGGGTCCGCGCGCAGCGCGGAGCGTGCTCGGGACAGCAGCGCGTGGACGGTGCCGACGCGGCAACCGAGGGCGGCGGCGATCTCGGCGTCGCTGAGGTCGTGGACGTAGCGCAGGGCCATCGCCGTCCGTTGGCGGGCGGGAAGGCGGGCGAGCGCCGGCACGAGCAGCGCCCGCTCGCCGACGACGTCGACGTCCAGGCGCCCCGGCTGCTCCGGCTCGGTCAACCGGGACAGCGGGAGCTCGGCGACCTCGCGGACGCGGCGCCGCCGGGCATGCCGGATCGCGCGCCGGGCGGCGAGCCGGTGGACCCACGCGTCGAAGGCTGCGGGATCGCGCAGCTGCGCGATGTCGCGGAGCGCGTCGATCGCGCTGTCCTGCGCGATGTCCTGCGCCTCGTCGCGCCCGGCGACGACCGCGAGCGCGGTCCGCAGCGAGAGCGTCAGCGCCCGCTCGGCAACGACGGCGCGGGCGCTCGGGTCGCCTGCGGCGCAGCGGCGGAGCAGTTCGGCGTCGATCGGTGGTGGCATCGTGGAGGAGGGGCCCACGGACCCCGAAAACCTTGCAGGCCGGAGGCCGCCGGTCCGTCGGAGCCGCGAGCCCGGGCCCGCCGCACGCGCGTCGGGTGGCGCGGGCGTCCCGCGTCAGGCCGGCGCGCGGTGCGGCAGCAGCCCGACGGCGCTCGCGCGGCGTGGGACGAGGGCGGCGACCTCGCGGCGCGTCGCCTCGGCGACGAGCGGTCCCCACGCGTCGGCGATCGCGTCCGCCTCGTCGGCCAGCCGGGTGGCCACCGCGGTGCCGTCCGGGTGGTCGACGAGGCGGACGCGATCGCCGACGCGTGGGGACCGCTCGTCGCCGAGGCGACGCGCCGCGAGGTCGCC
>JALRCL010000537.1 GCA_023268575.1 Patulibacter sp. | reverse complement strand
TTGATCCTGCAGTTGCAGGGTGCGATGAAGCCGCACCAGATCATCTCGTTGATGACGTACCCCGGGACCGACAACACGTTGTCGTTGCCCGATCACGACGATCACATCCACGTCGGGTATCGGCCGCAGATCTCCGGCAGCAAGAAGCTCGGCCGGCAGGTCGAGCAGGTGTTGAAGCCGGGGCAGTGGATCAAGTTGATCGATCGGATCAGCGAGATCGATAACCCGACGGTGCTGACCTCGCCGTCGAAGTACGCCATCAAGACGCCGAAGTCCGGCGACTGACGGCGCCGGTTCCGCCGGTGGCCGACGCCCGCTTCCGGATCGTCCGGCTCGAGGCCCCGGGACGCGTCGACGTCCCGGACGGCCGCTGGATGCTGCGCGGACACGCGAACCGCCCGGAGGCGGTCGTCGTGATCGAGCACGTCGAGCGTCCCCGCTCGAAGTTCCGCCGCCGACGCGGCGAGCGCGACGAGGCGCCCGCCATCGACGCCGTCCGCCTGACGGTCATCGACGCCGACCCCCTCGACGTCGAGGACCCCGATCGCTGGCTGCAGCGCGCCGACCCGCGCCCGCAGCTGGCCACCGCCCTCGAGCGCGTCGGTCGCCTGCTGCACCTGCACGCCGCCGCCGCCGAGGAGACGGAGCCCCGCTCGGTCCGCGCGCAGGACCTGAGCGCCGCCCTGCTCGGCTACGGGACGGGCGAGGAGGCCGCCGACGGACAGCTGTCGCAGGCGCGCCCGATCAACGTCCCGAACGCGACCCCGCAGCGCGTGCGCCGCAGCGGCAGCGGCATGGGGCCCGACGAGCGACTCGCCGACCTCCTCGCCGGCCGGGACGCCGTCCTGGCCGCCGAGCTCCTGACGCTCCGGGCACGCGAGGACCTCCTGCGCGGACGGACCCGCGAGGCCGCGCTGCAGCTGCGCGTCGCCGTCGAAGCGGCGATCGCCGAGCTGGAGCCGTGGCGCGCCGCGCCCGAGCTCGGTCCGGCGATCGACCGCCTGCGCGATCAGCGGCGCGCCGTGGCCGACCTCGCTGCCGCCGCGGTCCGCGGCGGCCTCGACGAGCAGCAGGTCGAGCTCGTGCGCAACCTCATCCGCGAGACGACGACCGCCCTGCGCCGCCGCAACGACGGCCGGCGCATCGGCGAGCGCCTCGGCTGAGCCGGCCTCAGCCTTCGAGCGCGTCGAGCGCCGCGAGGAGGCCCTGCAGCTCGGCGACGACGTCGCCGTCCAGCCGCACTGCGGCCAGCTCGTCGTAGGGCGTCTCGCTCGCCGTGACGATCGCCACCCGACCGCGGTGGCGCAGCGTCGTGCGCGGCAGCTCGGCGACGGGGTAGACGACGAGCGAGCTGCCGATGCAGAGCAGGACGTCGGCGCCGGCCGCGAGCTGCTCGGCCCGCTCGATCGCCGCGACCGGCAGCATGTCGCCGAAGAGCACCACGTCGGGCTTCAGGACCCCGCCGCACTCCACGCAGCGCGGCACGCCGTCCTCGGCGCCCTCGATCCGCTGCAGGGTCTCCTCGAGGCTCGCGCGGGCGCCGCACGCCGGGCAGTGCGTGCCGGCGATCGAGCCGTGGAGCTCCACGACATCGCGGGAGCCCGCCTTCTCGTGGAGCAGGTCGATGTTCTGGGTCAGCACGGCGTCGAGTCGGCCCCGCCGCTCGAGCTCCACGAGCGCCTCGTGCGCGCCGTTGGGCCGCACGTCGCCGAGGACCGCGAAGCGGTGCCCGTAGAACGCCCAGAACCGCCGCGGGTCGCGCCGCCACACGTCGACGTGGGCGACCTCCATCGGATCGACGTTCGCCCACACCCCGGTCTGCGGGGTCCGGAAGTCCGGGATCCCGGACGGCACCGAGATCCCGGCCCCCGTGAGCGCCACGACCGAGCCCGCCTCGTGGACGAGGCGCGCCAGGCGCTCGTGCCGCTCGTCGTAGGAGGCGGGACCGGTCATCCGCGTCGGGCTACTTGCCCTGCCAGCGCGGCTCGCGCTTGGCGATGAAGGCGCCGATGCCCTCCTTGGCGTCCTCGGTCGCGAAGACGCTCGCGAAGCCGTCCTTCTCCGCCTGGATGCCGGCGTCGAGGTCGGCGACGGCCGAGGCCTTCTTGATCTCGGCGATCGCGAGCGGCGCCTGTCCGGCCAGGCGGCGTGCCCAGTTCAGCGCGACGTCGAGCAGCTCGTGATCCGGCACGACCGTGTTCACGAGCCCGTGCGCGTAGGCCTCCTCGGCGAGGATCGGATCGCCCACGAGGTTCAGCTCCAGGGCCTTCGCGTCGCCCACGAGACGGCGCAGGCGCTGCGTGCCGCCGAAGCCGGGGATGATCCCGAGCTTCACCTCGGGCTGGCCGAACACCGCCGAGCGGGCGGCGATCCGCACGTCGGCCGCGAGCGCGAGCTCGGAGCCGCCGCCGAAGGCCAGCGAGTTGACCGCGGCGATCGTGACGATCTGGCTCTCGCCGAACTCGCGCAGGAGCGCGTGCGCGTCGTCGAGGAGCTTCGCGCTGTCGGGGCCGAGCGTCGTGAAGGCCTTGATGTCCGCACCGGCCGAGAAGACCTGCGACATCGGCGAGGCCGAGGCGAGCACGAGGGCGCGGACGCCGTCGGCCTTCGCGGCGTCCCAGACCTTGCGCAGGTCGGCGACGAGGTCGGGCGAGATCGAGTTCACCGGCGGGTTGTCGAGCCAGGCGATCCGGACCCCGTGGTCACGGGTCTCGACCTTGACGAGGGTGCCCGGCTGCTCGTCGTCGAACTGCGGGTAGACGTAGAAGCCCTGGCCGCTCTTCGCGCCCAGGCGGCCCTGCGCGACGAGGCGGCGCACGAGCACCGGAGCCTCGAAGCGATCGCCGTAGCGCTCCTGCGCCTGCTCGAAGCGCTCGAGGATGACGTCGAGGCCGTCCGCGTCGGCCTTCAGGAGGGGCGGCAGGATGCCGCGACGCGGGTCCAGGCCGGTGCCGGCCGCCATGCCGAGGTCGATGTCGCGGTGGTTCGCGTCCCCGTCCTCGATCAGCAGCGAGGCCTCGCGGACCTGCGCGAGGTGCGACAGGTTGACGAGCTCGTCGATGTCCGGGTCCGCGTCGCCCTCGACGTTCGGGCTGCCGTCGGCCTTGAAGAAGCCCTCGCCGGTCTTCGCGCCGAGGTCGCCCCGGGCGACGAGCTCCTGCTGGCGCTTGTGGACGTAGAAGCGGGCCGCACCGGACGTGTCGCCCTCGTCGACCTCCTCGACCATCTGCTCCTGGAGGTGCAGCGACGGGTCCAGACCGAGCGAGTGCAGCAGGAAGAACGGGCCCATCGGCAGGGCGCGGCCGCGCAGGCCCTCGTCGATCTTCTGGATCGAGAGGCCGTTCTCCTCCTGCGCGCGGAAGACCTCGGAGAGGCCGGCGGCGAGCAGGCGGTTGACGGTGAAGCCGGGGCCCTCGCCGACGACGATCGGCTGCTTCTTCGTCGCCTGGGCGAACGCGTAGGTCGTCGCGATCGTCTCCGGCGAGGTGAGCTCGCCCTCGACGATCTCCAGCAGCGGCATGACCGAGGCCGGGAAGAAGTAGTGCGTGCCGACGACCTTGTCGGGGCGGGTCGTGGCGACCGCGATGTCGGTGATCGCCAGGCCCGAGGTGTTCGAGGCGAGGATCGCGTGGCCGGGCGTGACGGCGTCGAGCTCGGCGAAGACCGCCTGCTTGATCTCGAGCTTCTCGGGGACCGCCTCGATGACGAAGTCGACGTCGCCGAAGCCGTCGTAGGACAGCGTGCCGTGGATGCGGCCGATGATCTCCTCGATCGCCGCGTCGGCCTGCTCCTGCGTGAGCTTGTTGCGCTTGACCTGCTTCTTGAAGGCCCCGGCGCTCGCCTGGCGTGCGGCCTCGATGCCCTGGTCGACGAGCTCCTGCTTGATGTCCTTCAGCACGACGTCGATGCCGGCGGCGGCGATGGTCTGGGCGATCTGCCCGCCCATCGTGCCCGCACCGACGACTGCGGCCTTGAAGACGAACGACATGCGGCTTCCACTCCTCGGGGATCGATGACCGCGCCGGCGCGGCCTCGGGACGGGCGCCGGCGGCGGCGCGAACACTATGCGCTCGCCCGCCCGGGGCGCGGCCGGGTCCCGGGCGATCGACCGCCGATCGGCCGGGGGCGATCAGCCCCCGAGCTCCTGGCGCAGCGCGCTGACCGCCTCGGCGACCTCGTCGAGGGCCGGGAGGACCTCCTCGCGCAGCCGCTCCCGCTCGGCCTCGCCGGCGGCGGTCAGCCGGTAGAAGCGCCGGGAGCGCCGCACGGGGTGCTCCCACTCCCCGGTCGCCAGGCCGTCCTCCTCCAGCGCACGCAGGAGCGGGTACATCGTGTTCGGGTTCACCGTCACGAGCCCGGCGGAGAGCTCCCGGATCCGCTCGATCAGGCGGTTGCCGTAGGCGGGCTCGGCCTCGTCGAGCAGCTGCAGGACGAGCAGGCGCACGAGGCCCGCGCGGCGCAGCGCCCCCGCGAGCGGGTCCTGTCCCCCGCCCGTCCGCCCCCCGGTGCGCCCGGCGGGCGCGTCCCCGTGCGCCGGCGCGTCGGCGGCGGCCCGGGCCGCCTCGCGGGCGGCCTTCCGCGCGGCGCTGCGCCGGTCGAGGGAGGGCGAGGGGGACACGCCGTCCAGCATCGCACGGCCGCCGCGCGGGCGGGGACGGTCCCGCCCGCCGGCCCTCGTGGCCCGCTCCGACGCGCTGCGCCGTGGCGTGCGGCGTCGACGGCCGCCCGCCGGTCCGTCAGACTGCCGGGCGTGGGGACCGCCATCACGATCGTCGTCTTCACGCTCGTCGTCGTCTCGGGACTGGTCGCGATCGGCGTGCTGTTGAACGGCAAGGCCTTCGACCAGATCGGCGCCGGCGGGATGGACCTGCGCCCGCCGGCCGGGTCCGGCGGCAGCGGCGAGAGCCAGGAGGAGTCGGCCGCGCTGCGCGAGGACGACATCCGTCAGATGCTCGAGGCCCGCAACCGGCGGCGCGCCGCCCGCGGCGAGCAGGTCGCCGACATCGACACCGAGCTGCGGCAGCTGCTCGACGCCCGGCCCGCGCGACAGCACGACGCGGAGACGGTCGCCGAGGCCCGCGCGGTCGTCGACGCGCGCAACGCGCGCCGACGTCGGCGGGGCCAGCCGGAGGGCGACGTCGAGCGCGAGGTCGCCGAGCTGCTCGAGCGCCTGGATCCCTAGGAGGGAGAGGGGGGACGACCGGGTCCCGTCCCGGGCGTCGGCGACACCACCGCCCCAGCCACCGGGAACGTCATGGCCCGGGACACCCGGAGCGTCCCGCAGGGCTCGTTCACCGCTCGGCCACGCCCCGGAGGCCGGATCTTCACCCATCGCCCCCGCCACCGGCGACAGGGTCCGGCCGTGCGACCCGCCCGGCCCCTCCCGACGCGCGGCACGCGGCCAGCAGCCGCCCCTCCCCGACCGACCGCCGCGACCACGGCGATCCGCCTCCCCGACGGTCGCCGGCTCGGCTACGCCGACTACGGGCCCGTCGGCGGCCGCGTCGTCGTCTACCTGCACGGCGCCGTCGGGACGTCGCTCGCCCCCGATCCCCGGATGCTCGGGGCGCTGCGCGCTCGCGGGATCCGGCTGATCGCGCCGTCCCGGCCGGGCTTCGGGACGTCGGACCCGCTCCCGGGACGCCGCGTGGCGGACTGGCCCGCCGACCTCCTCGCACTGACCGAGGCGCTCGGGATCGAGCGCTTCGGGCTGCTCGCCGTCTCGGCCGGCGGCCCCTACGCGCTCGCGTGCGCCCACCAGCTGCCCGAACGGCGGCTCGACGGCACGGTCGTGGCCGGCGGGATCTCGCCGGTGGTCGGCCCCGGGGCCGCCGCGGCGACGACCCCCGCGCTGCGGCTGGGGCGCGCGATCGTCCGCCGACCGGACGCCGCGCGCCGCTGGGGCGACCGGCTCGTCGGCGTCCTGCACCGCCACCCCGGCCTGCTCGGGGCCGCGGTCGGCGTGCCCGCCTCGGGTGCGGACCGCCGCCGGCTCGACGCCGGCGAGCGCGGCGAGCTCGTGTCCGCGGCGCTCGCGGCGACGCGCCGCGGAGCCGGACCGTTCCTCGCCGACCTGCGCCTCGTCCTGCAGCCGTGGGGCTTCGCCCTCGAGTCGGTGCGTGCGCCGGTCGCGCTCGTCCACGGGGCGCAGGACGCGACCGTGCCGGTCGCCCACGCCCGCGAGCTCGAGCGCCGGCTGCCGCGCGGGCGGCTGCGGCTGCTCGCCGACGAGGGCCACTACCTCCTGCGCGCGCGGCTCCCCGACCTGCTCGACGAGCTGCCGGCGTGAGGGCGCTACCGGCGCGGACCCGCCGCCGCCGACCGCCGCCGGCGCCGGATCAGGGCGCCAGCGAGGCGCAGCGTTGCAGGGCGTCGATGTCCCGCCCCGCCCGCTGCACGCAGGCCTCGTAGCTCGAGCCGGCGGCCGCGCCGCCGGACGAGGAGCCACCCGACGCAGAACCGCCGGACGAGGAGCCCCCCGACGAGGAACCGCTCGCGGACCCCGACGAGCCGGAGGAGCCGGTGCCGCTGCCCGACGCGCTGCCGCTCGAGCCCTGCAGGAGCTGCAGCGCGTCCTGGAGCTTCGGCGCGTTGCGCGGCGCCTCGATCTTCACGTCCTCGTTGATCTTGCTCAGGCCGAAGTCGAGGACGATCCGTCCGGACTTCAGCGTCGCGTCGAGCTTCATCCGGCGCAGCGCGCCGTCGCCGTCGGCCGCCCACACGTCGATCGTCGCCTTCTGCAGGTCGCCGCGCAGCTGCTTCACCGTGTCGGCGGCCTGCTTGGCCTGGTCGGCTCCCGACGCCTTGCCCGCGCGGTCGATGAGCTTCACGAGGTCGGTCGCGAGGCGGTCGCGGTCCACGCCCGCGCGGACGTGGGTGACGTCCTCGCCGGCGAGCTGCTCGTCGCCGACGGTCTTCGGGTCCGTGAGCCACGAGCGCGGCGAGATGCCGAGCGAGGAGAACGAGAGGCCCTCCCCCTTGCGCTCGTCGTCCTGGAGGTCCTGGACGACGTCCTCGCCGACGAGGAACGGCTGGCCGCCGAGCTTCACGTAGGTCTTGCCGCCGACGTTCAGGAGGCCGAGCTGCCCCTGGCCCGCGGCGCCGCTGCCGCCGCCGGCCGCCGCCAGCGCGCTGCCGAGGTCGACGGCGAAGTCGAAGGAGGCGCCCTTGCCCTCCGTCTTGTACGGCCCCTTCAGGCCGAGCTTCAGCGGCTGACCGCCGGCCGCCTCGCCGGAGAGATCCAGCGAGACGTCGACGGTCGCGCTCTTGATCGGGTCGCCCTTGCCGAAGGCACGGGCGACGACGTCGGTGGCGGACTCCGATCCGCCGCACGCGGTGAGCGCGCCGGCGAGGCCGAGCAGGAGGACGAGCAGCGCGGGCAGGGCGCGCCGGCGGGAGCGAGCGTTCATGGTCGGACGGCGTGCACGGGACGCGGATCGAAGGCTCCGGCGGAGGAGCCGGAGGCGGACTGGCGGGGCGCGGGCGAGAACCTGCGCGCTGCGCGAGGCGGCGAGCCTACCATCGGCCGATGCGCCTCCGGACGCCTCTCTCGGCCGGGCGCGCGACGTCCCGGGTCGCCGCCCCGGCGGCCCTCGTCGCTGCGCTCCTGCTCGCCGCTCCCCCGTCGTCGCCCCTCGGCCCGCCCGCCGCGCAGGCGGCGAAGGCCAAGCCGAAGAAGCCTAGGCGGACCGTCGAGGGAGAGCTCACCCGCCTGCGCCAGGCCGGGTCGATCACCCTCGCCGATCGGCGGGCGTGGCGCGCGACGTACCGCCAGGCGCGCGCCGCGGTCCGGTCGCTGCCGAAGCGCAGCACCGCCGCGCGCGAGCTCCAGGGCGTGCTGGACAACACCGAGGACATGGCCCGCCGAGGCCGGATCAGCGCGTCGCTGGCCCCGAGCGTCTTCCTGACGCTGCAGGTCAACCGCGACTGGTGGACGTCGCAGCCGATCCCCGTGGCCGGCTCCCGGCCGGCCGTCCCGGGCAGCCCGCTCGTCTGGCAGTACTACGTCGGCGAAGGACTGCAGATCCAGTGGCTCGGGACGTTCGGGCTCGCCAACGCGCTCGGCACGACGACGAACCCCGAGAAGCTCGCCCAGCAGCAGGCGATCGGCGACGAGGCGCTGCGGCTCGCGTCCAGCCGCGCCGGCGGGCCGAGCTGGCAGTACCTCTTCGACTTCGGTGGCGGCGCGCCGCCGTGGGGCTCCGGCATGGCCCAGATCACCGGGATGCAGGCGCTGACGCGCCTCGCCGGGCGCACCGGCCAGGCGAGCTACCGCACGACCGCGCTGCGGGCCGCCTCGCTCGTGCGCCGCTCGCCGACGAGCGGTGCCCGGTACAAGCGCCCCGCCGGCGACCACATCCTCCTCTACACGTTCACCCGCATGCGGGTGCTGAACGCCTTCGCGCAGTCCGTGTCGGGCCTGCGCGAGGTCGCGCTGAGCACCGGCGACCCGAAGGTCAGCGCCGCCTACGTCCGCGCGGAGCGCGAGCTGCGGGCCGAGCTGCCCGCCTACGACACCGGCCGCTGGACGCGCTACAGCCTCGGCGGGGCGAACGCGACCGTCTCCTACCACGTGCTCTCGCGCGATCTCGTGCGTGGGCTCTGCAAGGCGCTGGAGGCCGACGCCGTCGCGTTCGCGGCCGGCCAGCCGGTCCCCGCCGGCGTCGTGCCGCCGCCCGCCGCGCCGTACTGCGCGGCCGCCGAGCGCTACACGGCGTACCTGGAGAAGACCCCGAACGGCCCGGGCGCGAAGGCCCGTAGCCGCGCCGCCGGGGCCGGGACGACCGTCCCCGCGCCGCGGGAGGAGCCGACGGCCGGCCTCGCCGACGGCCTGCTGCAGCCCGGGCCCGGCGAGTCGCCCGCCGGTCGCTGAGCCGCTCGACGGCCCGCGGTCTGGCCGTCGGGGGCTCGCGACGGCCGGACGGTCGCGACCCGGCCTCGTAGACTCCCGCCGCACGATGGCGCCGGGGCCACGGATCGTGCTCTACACGGGCAAGGGCGGGGTCGGCAAGACCTCCGTCGCCGCCGCGACCGCGCGGCGGCTGGCTGCCGACGGCCGGCGCGTGCTCGTCCTGTCGACCGATCCCGCGCACAGCCTCGCCGACGTGCTCGGCCGCCCGATCGGCGCGGAGCCGACCGCGGTCGCCGAGCGCCTCGACGGGCTGCAGGTCGACCCGCAGGCCGAGCTCGCGCGCCACTGGTCGGCCGTCCGCGCGTGGGCCGGCCGCAGCCTCGTCGGGCGCGGCGTCGACCGGATCTCCGCGCAGGAGCTCACGGTGCCGCCGGGCCTGGAGGAGCTGCTCGCGCTACTGCGGATCGTCGAGCTGCGCGACCGCGGCGAGCACGACGCGATCGTCGTCGACTGCGCCCCCGCCGGCGAGACGCTGCGCCTGCTCGCCTTCCCGGAGATCGCCCGCTGGTGGCTGGACCGGATCGTCCCCCGCCAGGGCGAGCTGCTCGGTGCCGCGCGACCGCTCGCCCGCGCCGTCCTCGACATCACCGTGCCCGACGGCGAGGTGCTCGACGAGCTCGGGCGGCTGATGGCGAACCTCCTCGCCATGCGCGAGCTGCTCTGCGACGGCGATGCGCTGAGCGTCCGGCTCGTGACGACCGCCGACCGGATCGTCGTCGACGAGGCGCGCCGGACGTACACGTACCTCTCGCTCCACGGGATCGCGACCGACGCGATCGTCGTCAACCGGCTCTTCCCCGCCGACGTCGGCGCGTACTTCGCCGGGTGGCGCGACCGCCAGCAGGCGCTGCTGGAGGAGATCGACGCGGCGTTCGCGCCGCTGCCGGTCCTCCGCGCGCCGTACTACGACGCCGAGGTCATCGGCGACGCGGCCCTCGACCGCCTCGCCGCGGCGCTCTACCCCGACCACGATCCGGCGGCCCGGCTGCACCCCGGTCGCGGTCGCGAGCTCGTCGTCGATGGCGACGTCGCGCGCCTGCGGATCGCCGTCGGGCTCGCCGAGCGGGGCGAGGTCGGGCTGCGGCGCTCGGGCGACGAGCTGGTGGTCGAGGTCGCCGGCCGGCGGCGAACGGTCCTGTTGCCGGACCCGATCGCGCACTATCGTCCCCACGAGGCCACCCTTCGCGACGGGACGCTCGAGGTGACCCTCCGCGCGCCGGTGGCCGCCGAGCGATGAGCCACGCGACCCCCAGCACCGACGACCCGCTCGAGGAGCTGCGCCGCCGCGTGCACGCCACGCAGGAGGCCGCCGAGCGCCTCCACGCCGATGCGGAGGCCGCCCGCGCCGCCGAGGCCGCCGGCGAGGTCCCGCACGCCGGCTGGGCGTCCGCGCAGGAGCGCGCCTCCCGCGCCGACGAGGTCTCCGCCCTCGCCTCGCTGCTGCGGGCGCTGCGCGAGCTGCTGCCGGCCGAGCTCCAGGCGCAGGTCACCGAGGTCCTGCGGCAGCTGTTGCTGCTCGTGCGCGCGATCCTCGACTGGTGGGTCGCCCGGCTGGAGCCCGGTGCGAGCCCCGGGGGCCTCGGCGCGTCCCGACCGGCCACCGCCTCCGACGTCGAGGACATCCCGATCGGATGAGCGACCCGGCCGAGCACGACGAGCCGCGTCGGCGCGAGCGCCGCGCGCGGCCACGGTCCGCGAGCGGGCCGCTCCGGGCCTGGGGCTCGCTGTCGAGCGCCCAGCAGCGCACCGCCGTGGCGGCGATCGTCGTCCTCATCAGCCTCCAGGCCCCGTGGTACACCGAGACGCTCACCCCGGTCGGCACGCGCCGGGCGACGATCACGGAGAACACGATCTCCGCGCTCGGCGCCTTCTCGTTCGTCGAGGCGGCGGTGCTGCTCGTCG
>JALRCL010000437.1 GCA_023268575.1 Patulibacter sp. | reverse complement strand
AGACGGATCGGACGCACCATCCGGATAACGTGTCCGACCATGAGCGGCGTCGCCATGCCCCGGGAGGGGGCCGTCCGGGCCAACGGGCTGACGTTCGGCACGCTGACCTGGTCGCCGCCCGGCCCGAACGCGGATCGCGCGCCGCTGGCGCTGCTCCTGCACGGCTATCCCGACTCGGCGTGGACCTGGCGGCACGTCGCGCCGCGGCTCGCGGCGGCGGGGTGGCGGGTCGTCGCCCCGTGGTCCCGGGGGTACGCGCCGACCGACCTGGCCCCGGACGACCGCTACCGCGCGGCGGACCTCGCCGACGACGCGATCGCCCTGCACGCCGCCCTTGGCGGCGACGAGCGTGGGGTCCTCGTCGGGCACGACTGGGGGGCGGTCACGTCGTGGGCGGTCGCGGCGCGTCCGGCCCAGCCGTTCGCCCGGATCGTCGCGATGTCGGTGCCGCCGCCGATCGCGCTGCTCGACGTCTGGCGCCACCCCTCCGGCTGGCGGACGGGCGCGCGGCAGCTGCGGATGAGCTGGTACATGGCCTACAACCAGCTGCCGGTCGAGGGGACCCTCGGCCGGGTGATCCCGCGCCTGTGGCGCGCGTGGTCGCCCGGGCTGGACGGTCGCGACGAGGCACAGCGGGCCCTGCTGGCGCTGGAGGGCCCCGGGCGTCGTCGCGCGGCCCTGCGGTACTACCGCGACAACCTCCGGGGCCGCGGGGCGCTCGCGCTGTTCGGCCTGCACCCGGCGGCGCCGGTCCTGACGCTGCACGGCGAGCAGGACGGCTGCCTGCAGCCCGCGATCGCGGACGTCGCCCGGCCGATGCTGGCGCCCGGCAGCCGCAGCGAGCGCGTCGCGGGTGCGGGCCACTTCCTGCAGCTCGAGCAGCCCGAGGAGGTCGCCGGCCGGGTCCTCGGCTGGATCGGCCGACCGGCTGCGTGACCGCGCGCACGGCACCGACGGCCCGGCCGGGGGGATGCGTCCGTCCCCGTCGCCCGGTAGCCTGCTACCCCGAGTAGGAATGGCCAAGCCCCCGCGTCCCTCATCGCTCCCGAAGACCGCGCGCTCCGCCCGGAAGGCGGTCGTGAAGGCCGCCGGCCGTGCCACGGGCCGGGCCCCGGAGCGCCCGCGCGCGGCGCACCTCGGCCCGGAGCGCCGCCGGCCGATGATCCTCGACGCGGCGTTCGAGGTCTTCCTCGAGCGCGGCTACGAAGGCGCCTCGATGGAGGCGATCGCCCGGCGTGCCGGCGTGTCGAAGCCCGTCGTCTACTCGAGCTTCCCGAGCAAGGAGGCGCTCTTCGGCGAGCTCCTGCGCCGCGAGGAGCAGCGGATCCTCGAGGCGATCACCGGCTCGTTGCCCGAGAAGCTCGACACGGACCTGCACCCGGTGATCGTCGACGCGCTCGGCGCGTTCCTCGAGGCGGTGCGCGAGGCGCCGGCCGCGTTCCAGGTCGTGTTCCTCGGGGCCGGCGGCACCGACGCCGCCATCAACCGGCGCGTGCAGCGCGGGCGGCAGGCGCAGACCGACGCGATCGCCGGGCTCGTCGAGGCGTGGCTCGTGGAGCAGCGCGTCCCGGACGCCGAGCGCCAGGGCCGCCTGCTCGGCTTCCTGCTCGCCGGCCTGGCCGAGGCGGCCGCTCGCGCGCTGCTGGCCGAGCCCGAGCGGTGGACGCCGCGCGAGCTCGCCGAGCAGGTCGCGCGGCTCGTCCTGCAGGGTCAGGGCGGCATCGTCGTCCCGCGCTGAGCGGCGCGCGGCGAGGAGCAGCGGCTCGGC
>JALRCL010000430.1 GCA_023268575.1 Patulibacter sp. | reverse complement strand
TCAGGCGCTCGTACTCCGAGACGGCCTCCGCGAGCTCGTCCATCCGCGCCTGGATCTCGCGGCGCTTCTCCTCGAGGAAATCTGACATGCCCGCTACCTCTGGTCGTGGTGAGAGGGCGTTCGTGTGCCACACCCTCGGATCACCAACGCTAACACGGGGAGGCAGTGTGGCCCACCGTCGTCCCGGCGGCGGGCGCCGTCGCCCACCACCGTCGGGCGTCGGTGGGGCCGCCGGTCAGCCGCCGAGGAGCGCGGCGAGCCGGTCGAGCGAGGCATGGGCCTCGCGCTCGGGCACGCCGCCCATCAGGGCCTTCGACGCCACCGCGCCCAGCGGGCCCATCGGTGCCCGGAACTCGTTGCTGTAGTGGAACCGGGTGTGGGTCGAGCCGTCCTCCTGTGTGAGGGGCTCCAAGCGGTAGGAGATGAAGGCCTTGGCGCCCGCGGGACCCTTCCCGTGCCAGTCCGCCCATCGGGGCGGGTCCAGCTCGCGGAGCTTCCACGACACCTTCACCTTCGCCCCGCGGATGACGTACCGCTGGGCCATGGCGAAGCCGACCCGGGGCTCGCCCTCGTCGGCCGAGAGCAGCTCGTCCTGGATCGTCACCCACGACCCGAACTGGTGCGGGTCCATCACGACCTCCCATACGCGCTCGGGCGTGGCGGGCAGGTCGCGGGACACGACGACGGCGCTCATGCGCCGGACCCTAACCGGCCGGCGGCGGCTCGGACCCTCTCCCGGGTGTCCCGGGCCGGCACGTTCCCGGTGGCTGGGGCGGTCGTCTCGCCGTCGCCCGGGACGGGGCCCGGACCCTCTCCCGGGTGTCCCGGGCCGGGACGTTCCCGGTGGCTGGGGCGGTCGTCTCGCCGTTGCCCGGGACGGGGCCCGGACCCTCTCCCGGGTGTCCCGGGCCGGGACGTTCCCGGTGGCTGGGGCGGTCGTCTCGCCGTCGCCCGGGACGGGGCCCGGCGCTCTCCGCTACGCGGCGTGGCGGCGGGCCTGCTCCTCGGCGGACGGGAACGCGAAGGGCGTGCCGTCGGTGCGCTCCGGACGGAAGGCGAGGTGCATCTGCCGCGGGGGACGCAGGCCGCCGTCGCGGTCCGGCCGGAAGGTCGCGCACGGATCCTCCCGGTCGAGCGCGCAGAGCAGGTGCCGCCGGAAGAAGCAGTCCGCGCAGCTGGGCGCGGCCGAGCGGGCGCGGGCGCTCGCGCGCTCGGGGCGGTCGGAGCGTCGAGCGAACGGCATCTGCGGGGCGGCGTCGGGCACGGGGGGCTGGTTCTCGTCTCGAGGTCGGAAGGCGGGCAGCGCCGAGCGCCGACGGCGCACGGGCGCGTCGGTCACGGCGACGGGGCGGGCCGACGCAGCACCTGCACGAGGTGCCGTCCGGTCTCCGCCGAGGTCGTCGCGCTCCTCAGCGCGACGTGAGCGGCATCGAACCACACCCGCGCCGGCCGCGCACCCCCTCTTCCCGGTAATTGCTGACTTTTCGTGAACGACGCACGAAGGAATCCCGCTCAGCGCGTCGACGAGCGTCCGGTCGGCCGGTCCGCGCCGTCCGGCGATGGCCGCGCCGGACCGGATCGCGCGGCGCCGGCGCCGCTGCGGGATGATCCGCCGATGAGCATCCTCGTGACCGGGGCGTCGGGCTTCGTCGGCTCGGCCCTGATCCCGGCGCTGCTGGGCGACGGGCACGACGTGCGCGCGTTCGGGCGCGATCCCTCGCGCGTGACCGTGCCCGTGCCGGTCGTGTCCGGCGACGTGCTCACGGGGGAGGGCCTCGACGCCGCCCTCGACGGGGCCGAGGTCGCCTACTACCTCGTGCACTCGATGGAGGCCAGCGCGGAGGGCGACGACTTCCGGGAGCGCGAGCAGCGCGGGGCGGAGCGCTTCGCCGAGGCCGCCGCGCGCGCGGGCACGCGGCGGGTCGTCTACCTGGGCGTCATGGTCGACGAGACCCGCGAGCTCACGCCGCACCTCGCGAGCCGCCTGGCGGTGGAGCGCACGCTGCTGGACGCGGCGCCGGAGGCGGTGGCGCTGCGCGCGTCGATCGCGATCGGGACCCGGTCGCGATCGTTCCGCTTCCTCGTGCGGCTCGTCGAGCGGCTGCCGATCCTCGCGCTGCCCCCGTGGCGCGTGCACCGCACGCAGCCGATCGACGAGCGCGACCTCGTCGCGGCGCTGCGCCGCGCGGCGGCGGTGGATCTCGGGTCCGCCCCGCGCCAGTCTCTCGACGTGGCCGGGCCGGACGTCCTCGCGTACGGGGAGATGCTCGAGCGGATCCGCGACCTGCTGCTGCTCGCGCGGCCCAGCATCCCGCTGCCGGTGAGCATCACCGGGATCGCCGGTCGGGTGGCGGCGGTGATCGCGGGGGAGGAGCCCGACCTCGTCCTGCCGCTCATGTCCGGCCTGACCGGCGACCTGCTGGCGCGCGACGACCGCTGGACGCGGGTGCTGGGCGTCCGCCCGCACCGGTTCGACGCCGCCGTCGAGCACGCGCTCCGCGCCTGGGAGCGGGACGAGCCCCTCGCCGCGCGCTGAGGGCGGCGCGCGGCCCCGGCCGGCGGCCTGAGGAGACCCCTGCCACGGCGGCGCGGGCCTCGGTCGGACGGCCCGCGAACGGCCGGCGCCCCGAAATTGGCTGGCTGGCCAACTCGGAGCGCGAACGCGCTACGATCCGCGAGTCGCGAGGGATCCGGGGTCGCTCTCCGGTCTGCCGAGCGGCACATGAGGCCATCGCGGTCGGCGCCCATGGGCACCGTCCCGCACCACAGGAGATCCAGCATGAGCACCGAAGCGCTCGTCTTCGACGCGATCCGCACGCCGCGCGGCAAGGGCAAGGCCAACGGCTCGCTGCACGCGACCAAGCCGGTCGACCTCGTCGTCGGCCTGATGCACGAGACCCTCGCGCGCAACGCGCAGCTCGATGCCAACAACGTCGACGACGTCGTGCTCGGCTGCGTCTCCCCGATCGGCGATCAGGGTGCCGACATCGCGAAGACCGCCGCGATCAAGGCGGGGCTGCCGAACACGGTTGCCGGCGTGCAGCTGAACCGCTTCTGCGCGTCGGGCCTGGAGGCCGTGAACACCGCCGCGCAGAAGGTCGCCTCCGGCCTCGGCGACGACCTCATCCTCGCCGGCGGCGTGGAGTCGATGTCCCGCGTCCCGATGGGCTCCGACGGGGGCGCCTGGGCGATGGACCCCGAGACGAACTTCGACACGTCGTTCGTGCCGCAGGGCATCGGTGCGGACCTCATCGCGACGCTCGAGGGCTGGACGCGCGACGACGTCGACGCGTTCGCCGTCCGCTCGCAGGAGCGCGCCGCGGCCGCCGAGGACGCCGGCTACTTCAAGGACTCCGTCGTCCCGGTGAAGGACCTCAACGACCAGGTCGTTCTGGACCACGACGAGTTCATCCGCCGCGGCACGACCGCCGAGAACCTCGGCAAGCTCAAGCCCTCCTTCGCGATGATGGGCGAGATGGGCGGCTTCGACGACGTCGCCCTCCAGAAGTACCACTGGGTCGAGAAGATCGACCACGTCCACCACGCCGGCAACAGCTCGGGCATCGTCGACGGCGCGTCGCTGCTGCTCATCGGCAACGAGACCGCGGCCGAGCGCAACGGCCTGCAGCCGAAGGCGCGGATCCTCGCGACGGCCGTCTCCGGCGCCGACCCGACGATCATGCTGACGGCGCCCGGCCCGGCGTCGAAGAAGGCGCTCGCGAAGGCCGGCCTGAAGGCCGAGGACCTCGACCTCGTCGAGATCAACGAGGCGTTCGCGTCGGTGGCGATGCGGCTCATCCGCGACCTCGACATCGACCCGG
>JALRCL010000399.1 GCA_023268575.1 Patulibacter sp. | reverse complement strand
CTGGCGTTCCTCGCCGCCGCGGCGATGCGCGTCGGGCTGCTGACGCGCTTCCTCGGATACTGGGGGATGGCGGCGGCGGGCTCGTTCGTGCTGCTGCCGATCGGCGACGCGATGCTCGCCGGCTGGATCGGGTCGGTCGCGGTGCTCGCGCTGGGGTTCTGGCCCGGCGGGCGCCCTCCGGCGTGGTCGAGCACGAAGCCCGAGGCCGCCGAGGCGTTCTGACCGCCGCCGGGCCGGTCCCCCCTGAGGGGGGAGGCGCTTCCCCCCTCCAGCGGAGGTCCGAGGGGAGGGGCGCGTGGGAGCCTCGGCTCGTGGGTTCCGGGCCGTCGCGGCTCGGACGGAGAGTCGATGCGCTGCCCGCGCGGGCGGCGGAGGAGGTTGTCGTGCCCGCCACGACCGTAGGACCCGCGGAGTTCGTCCGTCGCCTGGAGGAGTTCTTCGTGCGGGCCGGTGACGAGCCCGATCTCGCCGAGCGGATGACCTTCGCCCGCACGACGGTCGCGCTCCATCTGACCGACGCCCCGGACGGGACGGGCGCCACGATCCACCTCACCCAGACGCCGATCGACGCCCGGCCGGGCATCGATCCCGGCGCGGAGATCCACATGTACGCCCCGACGGGGCTGTGGATCGACATGCTCGCCGACCGGGTGCCGCTGCCGATCGCCGTGGCGCACGGCCAGGTCGAGTACACCGGCCCGATCCGCAAGTTCCTCCGGGTCGCGCCGATCCTGAAGAACTTCGACTACGCGGTCTGGCGCGGGCAGCTCGGGGAGCGCGCGGCCGACGTCCCGAACCCCGGCATGGACGCCGCGCTGGGCCGCGCCGGCTGACGGCCCGGCTCCCAGGGTGGAGCCATCTCCTCCGCCGGGAGGATGCCCGACGTCCCACCCGGCGCGAGGCTCGCCCCAGGCTCCGCGGTCCCGCACCGCGGGGTCGCACGAGCAGACCGGCACGGCCGGACGACGACGAGACGAGGAGCACGGGCATGGCCTTCTTCCGAGACGCAGACGAGGTCTACCAGTACATCGGCGGGGTCTTCCGCCGGGCGAGCGAGCACCCCGAGGCCGGTCCGAGGCTCCGCGCCTCGAACGTCGTGATGCAGGTCCACTACACGGATCCCGACTCGTCGCTGACCATCCGCATGACGGAGCCGATGGAGGTCATCGACGGCGGCGACGATCCGGACGCCGACGTCAAGCTCTACATGCCGGCCGACATCGCGGACAAGTTCTGGCGCGGCGAGTACAACCTGGCGGTCGGCCTCGCGAAGGGCAAGGTCAAGGCCAAGGGCCCGGTGAGCAAGATCCTGAAGCTCGTCCCGGCGACGAAGCCGCTGTTCCCGCTCTACCGCGAGCTGATCCAGGAGAAGGACGCCGCCGCCGTCTGAGCCGGGTCGGCGAGCGACGCCGTCACGTCGACCCGCCCACCGGCCGGTCACGTCCGATGGACGCCCTCCACGCCCGGGTCGCCGAGGTCCTCGAGCGCGCCGAGGCGGCGATGGACGCCGGGTCGATCGGCGGCGGGGCCGCGGACGGCCTCGCGAGCGAGATCCCCGCCGTGCGCTCCGCGCTCGTCGAGCGTCTGCGCGACGGGCGCGGCGGCCCGGCCGAGCTGGCGGAGGACGTCGGCGCCCTGCGGCGCCTCGGCGACCTCGAGCGGTCCCTCGAGGATCGCGTGGGGGATCCGCGGTTCACCGCGCTCGAGCGGATCCACTCCGCGCTCGCGCGGCTGCGCGAGCTGCCCTCGGTCGAGGCGCTCATCCCCGCAGCCGCCGAGGAGCTCGCCCGGGCGTGCGGCTTCGATCGTGCCGTCGTCTCGCGGTTGCGGGGGGCGACGTGGCGCGCGGAGGCGGTCTGGATGGCTCCGCACCTCGACGGGGCGGTGAGCGCCGCGACGCGCGAGTACCTCACGCGCGACTGGATCCCGCTGGGACCGAAGGCGCTGGAGAAGGACCTCATGCGGCGCCGCACGGCGGACCTCGTCGCGGCCGGGGACGAGCGCACGACCGCCGAGCTCATGGCCGTGTCGCGGAGCCGCGGCTACGTCGCGGCGCCGGTGATGCCGACCGGTCGCGTGATCGGGTTCCTCCAGGCCGACTGCGTCGCGCGCGACGTGACGATGGCCGACCGCGACCACCTCTGGACGTTCGCCGAGGGATTCGGGTTGGTCTTCGAGCACACCGCGCTGCTGCAGCGGATCGGGGACCAGCGGGCGAGGGTCCTGCGGGCGTTCGGCGCGGCGGAGCGCGCGCTGAGCGGCCTCTCGGTCACCGGGGCGCCGCTCAGCGGACGACCGGTGCCGCCGGATCCCGCCCGCGACCGCCCGCCGGACGGCTCGCTGATCGAGCACCTGCTCTCGCCCCGCGAGCGGGAGATCGTCGAGTTGCTGGCGTCCGGCGCTCGCAACGCCGAGATCGCGACGCAGCTCGTCATCAGCGAGACGACCGTGAAGTCCCACGTCCGCGCCGTGACGCGCAAGCTCCGGGCGTCCAGCCGGGCCGACGCGGTCTCGCGCTACCTGCGCCTGCGCGCCGGGGGAGCGCCGTGAAGGCGGGCGCGGAGGAGCCCGCCGTCACGGTCGAGGCGTTGCGCGCGGAGGCGGCCGCACTGCTCGGGAGCGCCGTCGCCGCCGCTCCCGACGCGCAGTTGCCGGAGGCGGTGGCGTGCGCCGTGCAGCGGCGTCTCGCCGGTCTGGACGCCGGCGGCCGCGCCCGCGGCGCCGGAGCCGAACCGAAACTGACCGGGCCGGTCGCCCCGCGCGGGGCCTGCGGCCGGCCCCGAGGGCTCGAGACACGGCCCGCCAGTGCCCGATCACGACACCCGTCCCACCGACG
>JALRCL010000377.1 GCA_023268575.1 Patulibacter sp. | reverse complement strand
ACGACGGCGGTCCAGCCGCGACCGTCGGCCGTCTGGCGACTCGCCCGGACGTCGAGGTCGGCGAAGGTGCCCGTGCCCTGGTCGACGCTCTCGATCCGGACCGTGCCGTCGGTGGCGACGAAGCCGGCGTCGCAGGTGACCTGGGCCTGCTCGGCGGGCGTGAGCGCGCGCCGCGCGTGCGGCTCGATCGCGACGTCGACCTCGCGCTTCACCGCCACGAGCTGGTGCGTCGCGGTCGTGTCGAAGGCGCCGGCGATCTCGTTGACGCGGACGCGGACCTCGACGGCACGGGACTGGCCGGCCGGCAGGTCGCCGATCTCGCAGCGCACGGCGCTCTGATCGCCGTTGGCGACGCACGGGGCGTCCGTGGAGAGGAACGTCGTGCCGGCCGGGACGACATCGTCGATGACGACATCGCGGGCCGTGGCCGGGCCGCTGTTGCGCGCGGTCAGCGTGTAGGTCACGACGTCACCGGGCTTCGCCTGGCTCGTCGAGGCGGTCTTCGTGATCGACACGCCCGCGACGCGCACGACCGGGACGGCGACCGACGCGGTGTCGTTGCTCGGGTCGGTGTCGCTGGAGGCCGTGCGGACCGTCGCGGTGGCGTCGATGCTCGTCCCCGGGTCCGGACCGACCTGCACGACGATCGACGTCGAGACCGACGCGCCGGCGCCGAGGTCGGCGGGGTCCAGCGCGCAGACGACCGCGTCGCCCGCCGCGTTCAGGGCGCACCCCGGGGCGGCGCTGACGAACGTCGTGCCGGCGGGCAGCGGGATCGTCACCGTCGGGCTCTGCGGCGTCGCCGGGCCGTTGTTCGTGACGGTGGCGGTGAGCTTCAGGTGCTCGTTCGCGCTGACCGCGCCGGGGTCGGGCGTCAGCGTGACGCCGAGGTCGACCGCTGTCCGGGTCGGCGTGCTCGTGCTCGCAGCGTTGTTCGTCGGGTCGGCGTCGGTCTCCGTCGTCGTGACGGTCGCCGTCGTGTCGATCGACGCCGGCGGTGCGCCGGTCACCTTCAGCGGGAAGCTCAGCGTCGGCGTCGAGGCGCCCGGCGCCACGTCCCCGATGGCGCAGGTGATGACGCCCGAGGCGACCGTGCACCCGCTGGGGAGGGGGCCGTCGACCGTCGTGCCGACCGGGACGGGGAAGGTCACGACGGTCCCCGGCGCGTTCGAGCCGCCGAGGTTCGAGACGTCCACCTGCCAGGTGGCCGTCTGGCCCGGCTCGAACGTCGTCGGCGCGCCCTGGATGGCGCTCGTGATCCGCAGGTCGACCGGCCGAACGTCGACGGTCGCGCTGGCGTCGTTGTTCGTCGTGTCCGGGTCGAGGTCCAGTCCGGTGACGGACGCGGTGTTGCGCAGCGCCGTGCCCGCCGTGCCGACCGCGGGCTTGGCGGTGACCGCGAAGGACCGGGCATCGCCCGCCGCGAGCGAGCCGACGTCGCAGGTCACGGTGCCGGAGGTCGCCGAGCCGGTGCAGCCCGGATCGGCCGACACGAAGAGGAGGCCCGCCGGCAGGCGGTCGGTGATCGTCGAGCCGGTGGAGCGACTCGTGCCGTTGTTGCGGACGGTCAGCTCGTAGGCGACGTTGCCGCCCACCGGGGCGCTCGCGGCGCCCGCCGTCTTCGTCAGGGACAGGTCCGCGCGACGGGCGGGCGTGCCCGTCGAGCTGCCCGTGTTGTTCGTCGTGGTG
>JALRCL010000376.1 GCA_023268575.1 Patulibacter sp. | reverse complement strand
GTTCGCCGATCGGCGCCGCCGCGAGCTCGGCGACTGACGGCCCCGGCCGGCGCCCGGGTATCCTGCTCGCCGTGAGCCGGACGGGAGAGGGACGATGACGGGCGCGCACGGCGGGCACGCCGGCGGGCACGAGCCTGCCCTGCACGGGCCGCGCTGGCTGTCGATCACGACCGCCGTCGTGCTGGGCGTGGCGGCGATCCTCGCCGGGGTCACGGCCTGGAAGAGCACCGTCATGGAGGGCCACGCCCTCGAGAACCTGACGCGCTCGACGCAGGCCGTCAACGACGCGAACGCCCTCGGCCAGGAGGCCGAGCGCAACCGCACGGGCGAGCGCGACCTGTACATCGACTACCGCGTGGCGCTCGACGAGGGCAACGACGAGCGGGCCGAGTCGATCCTCGGGATGATGACCGCCACGACCCGCGCCGCGATCGACTGGTGGGCGGCGCAGCCGGAGGGGGACCGCCCGTCGTCGCCGTTCGTCTCGGCGAACCCGGAGTGGGCGGCGCCCGGCACGGTCGTCCAGGCCGAGACCGCCCTCGAGTCGGCCAACCAGCTCCTGGTCAAGGCCGAGCACGAGCTCGAGCAGGCCCACAACCTCGAGTTCGTGGCGGCGCTCCTCACGATCGCCTTCCTCGCCGGCGGCCTGACCGGGCTCTTCGAGTCGATCCGCGCCCGCGTCGGCTTCCTCTCGGTCAGCGTGGTCACGCTGCTCGGCTGCGCCGTGGCCACGGTGGTGTTCTGGTGAGGCGCCTCCTGGCCGTCGCCCTGGTCGCCGGTGCCGCCGTCGCGGCCGGCTGCGGGACGGGAGGCCAGTCCGCCGCCGACCAGGCGGCGCCGACGGTCGCCGACGCCTACCTCTGCGACGGGGACATCGCCGTGATGGCCCCGTACGGGGGCTTCGGGGCCACGGACTCGGTGCAGATGAACTGGGCCCGGGTCGCGCTCGACAAGTTCAACGACATCCACGGCACCGCCTTCACGTTCAAGCCGTACAACGTCGACTTCGATCCGGACGCGGGCATCGCGGCGGCCGAGCGGATCGTCGCCGACCAGGACGTGGTGGCCGTGATGGGACCCAAGACGTCGGTGGTGACCAAGGCCGTCGGGCCGATGTTCGACGGCGCGGGCCTCGTCTACGTGTCGCCCTCGGCGACGAACGCGACCCTCACCGACGGCAGCCTGCGCAACTTCTACCGGGTCGTCGCCTCCGATGCCCTGCAGGGCCCGCGGCTCGCCCGCTTCATCGCGGAGGATCTGGAGCCCACGAAGGTGATCGTCGTCGCCAACGAGGGCGAGCCCTACTCGCAGGGGCTGTCCAAGTCGATCACGGACGGGCTCGCCGAGCGCGACATCCCCTTCGAGGTCGTGGTCACGGACCTCAACCAGAAGGACTACTCGGACGTCGTCACGCGGGTCGATGAGCAGGTCAACGTGGTCGCCCTGCCGCTCCTCGACGCCCTCGACGCCCGGCGCCTCGCCGCCGAGCTCGCCGCAGCCGGCAAGTACCCGACGCTGATCGGCGGCGACGCGCTGTTCGTGAGCGCGTTCGACGTCCCCGGCGCGTTCGTGACCACCTACGCGCCCGACGCCTCGATCCTGCCCCGCGGGCGCGACATCATCCGCCTCTACGAGTCCATCTTCGGGTCGTTCGAGGCCTACGGCGGCCCCGCCTACGTGGCGATGGAGGTCGTGCTGACCGCGGCGCTCGACGTGTGCAAGCGCGACGGCGGCGTGACGCGCAGCGCCGTCACGAAGCAGGTCCCCAAGGTGCGGCTTGAGGAG
>JALRCL010000373.1 GCA_023268575.1 Patulibacter sp. | reverse complement strand
GGTGGCGCCGTCGGACGTCTCGATCCGGCCGTGGGCGATGCCGTTCTCGATGTAGTTGCGGAACGACGCGCGCAGGCCCCAGTCCGCGGCGCCACCGAGCACCGTGCCGGTCGGTCGGTCGGGCGCGGGGGGCGTCGGCGCCGGGACCGGGATCGGCGTCGGGGCGGCGGGGGTGGAGCCCCCGGGGGGCACGAGGTGCAGGCCGACCGAGCCGACGGCGAAGCCGCCGGCTCGCAGGTCGGAGACGGCCAGCCGCCGGCGCAGGGCCGCGGTCGCCCGCCCGGTGAGCGTCCACGTCGACGGGCGCGTCGTCGCGGCGCGCCCGCCCGGGGCGAGCGTGAACGCGCGCCGGGCGATCCGCAGGACCACCAGGCGCCCGCCGCCGTCGATGCGGCCGGTGACGCGTGCGCCGCTGCGACCGATGCGCAGCTGCAGATCGCTGAGGCGGACGGTCCGGGAGCCGCGCACGAGCGCGAGGCCGTCGCTCGCGCGGTGCTCGACCGCCGCGACGGCACCGACGCGGCCACCGGTCGCGGCGAGCTCGATCCGCGAGCCCCGACGGACGGCGTCCCCGAGCGGCAGCACGCGCACCCCGGCCCGGTCCAGCGCGCGGAAGCTCGATCCGGCGGGTCGCACGGCGGTCGTGCCGGCCGTGACCGTCGACGGCGCCGCGGCGGAGGCGGGACCGGCCGCGGCGGCGCTGACGAGCAGGGCGGTGGCGGGGATGGCGAGACGGCGGACGACGGTCATGGTCGTGCTCCTTGTCCGTTGGGGGGCGGGGGGCCGCCGGGGGCGGCGGCGTCGGTCGGCGCGTGGCCGCCGAGCCAGTCGACGTGCAGGGCGGTCCGGCCGCCGGGGTCGGCGGTGAGGGCGGCGTCGACCTGCCACGTGCGGGCGAGCCGGTCGGCGGTGAGGACCGCGTCGGGACGTCCCGTGGCGACGGTCCGGCCGGCTTCCACGACGACCACGGCGTCGGCGATCGCGGAGGCCAGGGCGAGGTCGTGGACCACGAGCAGGACGCCGAGGCCGTCGTCGGCGAGCCCGCGCAACAGGCGCGCCATCGTCGCGGTCGCGCCGAGGTCCAGGGCCGAGGTCGGCTCGTCGGCGATGAGCGTCGGCGCGCCCTGGGCGAGGCCGACCGCGAGCTGGACGCGCTGGAGCTCGCCGCCGGAGAGCGTCGTGAGCTCCCGGTCGGCGAAGGCGGCGGCCTGCGCGCGATCGAGGGCCTCGTCGACGGCGGCGCGATCGGCGGCCGTCGGGCGCTGCAGCGGGCGCAGCTGGGCCGAGCGCCCGATCGTCACGGCGTCCCGGACGGTGACGCCCGCGGGCACGTGGGGGCGCTGCGGCACGAACGCCCGCAACCGCGCGAGGCGCCGCGGCCCGAGGCCGCGCAGGTCCTCGCCGCTCCAGCGGACGGTGCCCGCCGACGGGCGCAGCATCCCGCCGGCGGCGCGCACGAGCGTCGACTTGCCCGCGCCGTTGGGGCCGACGATCGCCAGGAGCTCGCCCTCGTGCAGCACGAGGTCCCCGTGGTGGACGATCTCGCGTCCGCCGAGGCGCACCGCGACGCCCTCCGCCTCGAGCAGGACGGTCACACCGCCCTCCGCAGGAGCCAGAGGAACAAGGGCACGCCGAGCACGACCATGAACGGGCCGACCGGGAAGTCGTACGGCGCGGCGACCTTGCGGGACACCGTGTCGGCGACGAGCAGCAGCGCGGCGCCGGCGACGGCCGAGGTCGGCACGACGAAGCGATGGCTCGCGGTGCCGCCCGCGAGGCGCACGGCGTGGGGGACCACGAGCCCGAGGAAGCCGAGCAGCCCGGCGAGGGCGGCGGCCGACGCGGCGAGCAGCGCCGCGGTGCCGGCCGCGACGAGGCGCACGACGCGCGGTCGCTGCCCGAGAGACTGCGCGACGTCGTCGCCGAGCGCGAGCCGGTCGAGCGGCCGGATGAGGAACGCCGCGGCGAGGAACCCGACGAGGAGGTACGGCCAGACGCCGGTCAGGACGCCCCAGCCGTCGTTGCTCAGGTAGCCGGCGATGAAGAAGATCGCCGACGAGACGCGCTCCGGGAACGCGGTCATGAGCGCGGTCGTCAGCGCGGTGAAGATCGCGTTGATCGCGATGCCGGCGAGGATCAGGCGGGCGATGCTGCCGCCCCCGGCACCCGCCCACGCGACGAGGAAGACGAGCGACGTGGCGACGAGGCCGAAGACGAGGGCGCTCAGCGGGACGAGCGCGACCGCGCCGGGCGAGGCGAGCAGGATGATCATCGCCCCGAACCCGGAGCCGGCCGTCACCCCGATGACGTCGGGCGAGGCGAGCGGGTTGGACAGCGCCCCCTGCAGCAGGGCCCCGGCGACGCCGAGCGCGGCGCCGACGAGGATCGCGGTGACCGTGCGCGGGATGCGCAGCTCGGTGATGATCTGGTCGATCGCCGGCGAGACGTGGCCGTTGCCGACCACCGGCAGGGCGTCGACGACGTCTCGAAGGGGGATGCTCGTGGAGCCGACCGCGATCGACGCGAGCGCTGCGATGACCAGCACGACGGCCGAGGTG
>JALRCL010000336.1 GCA_023268575.1 Patulibacter sp. | reverse complement strand
CGAACGACGCTCCCATGGGCGGGCGCGAGCGCGTCCCCGCCACGCCGACGGGACACCGACCGGCGGTCGCTACCCTCGGCCGGTGCGCACGACGCTGGCGATCGAGCAGTGGCGGAACGGCGACCGGTTCGTCGAACGCCTCGACGAGCCGACCCTCCGCCGCGTGCAGCCGGTGCTCGAGGCGACGTACGCCGAGCTGCGCCGGCGACTGGGCAGCGCGTTCACCGTCGACGAGCTCGTGGCGCTCTACGAGGCCGGCGGCGGCTGGGCGCTGGACCTCGCGTCGCGACTCGCGCCCGAGCACCCCGAGACGTGGGACGCCCGGATCGTCGACGCGGCGTTCCACCTGTACCTGCGTCAGGCGCAGGACTGGGGCGGCGGGCGCTTCCTGGCGCTCGACCGCGGCGACGAGGACTGACCGCTCCCACGCGGCCGGCGAGTCCCGCAGCGTCGGCGTCTCACGCTGCGTGAGAAAGCGCGGCGGCGGGCCGCCCGGCCCCCTACGCTCGCCCTCGACGCACGACGGACGGGGAGGACGGGGCCACCAGCCGGTGGCCGCGCCGCTCGGGACCGGACCGCGACGGACGCCCCGCGGGGCACCGCCACGACCGGCCGCGACCCCGTCCGCCGGTCACTGCGTCGCCATCCGGAGTCCCCCCTTCCAGGAGTCACCCATGAACAGGAAGCTCGCGCTCGCCGGCGTCGCCGGCGCGCTCCTCGGTACCTCGCTGATCGCCGCCCCGGCGTCCCAGGCAGCCGCTCGCGACGGCGTCTGCAACAAGGGCGAGTTCTGCCTCTACTTCAACAGCAACCACAAGGGCTCGGTCTCGGACTTCAAGACCTCGATCAGCAACTACGGCGATCGCCAGCCGTCCTGCTACGAGTACCGCGGCCGGGGCAACGGCCGCGGCAAGTGCGTGAAGAACGAGGCGGCGTCGGTCTGGAACCGCACGTCGAAGCCCGTCACGGTGTTCTTCAACAGCGGCTACCAGGGCGCGAGCCAGCGGATCCCGGCGGGCGGCAAGGTCAACCTGAACGCGACGCTGAAGAACGAGAACGCCTCGCACCGCATCGGCGGCGGTGGCGGCGGCACCGGCGGTGGCGGCAGCACGACCGGCAAGCGCAAGATGTCGACGGTGCTGTACGGCGGCAGCGGCGGCACGCTGACGGCCGCCTTCGACGGCTACCACACCACGCCGGGCCGCCACGAGGGCATCGACTTCGCGAAGGGCTTCGGCGTCCCGGTCCACGCGCTCGTCGCCGGTGAGGTCACGAACGTCGTGATCGGCGCGACCCGCAGCCTGTCGACGATCGCGATCTACAACCGCAAGCTCAACAAGACGGTGATCTACCTGCACACCGCGCCGACGATCCGCAAGGGCGCGACGGTGAAGGTCGGGCAGAAGATCGCCACGGAGTCCAACCGCGCCGGCGGCGCGACCCACACGCACGTCGAGATGCGCCCGGGTCGCCAGACGAACGCGTCCAAGAGCGTCGGCGACCCGAAGCTCGACAACCCGAACCCCACGACCTTCTGGCAGGGGCTCGGCTACATCATCGGCTGAGTCGCGCGTCCCGCCCGGGCGGTCGCGCGGCGACCGGTCGGGCGGGCGGTGGCGGTCGACGGCGGCTCGGGCACGCGCCGCCGGATCGCGCGGGTCCTCCTCCTCGTCGTCGCCGGCGGCCTCGCCGGCGCGGCGGA
>JALRCL010000334.1 GCA_023268575.1 Patulibacter sp. | reverse complement strand
TGAAGCCGTTCGCTCCCGAGCGGCTGCAGGAGGCGCTCGTGCGGTTCCGGGACCGGATGATCACGCTGCGGGCGACCGAGCTGGACCAGGACGGGGTCGACGCCGTGGCGGGCACGCGGGGCGTGCCGGACCTGCTGCCGCGCGACCTCTCCAGCGACACGCTGGACGAGGTCCGCGGCCTGCTTCGCGGCCTGCCCGCCGAGGAGGCGCTGGCGGCGGGCGACGTCGCCGCGGCGCTCGGCCTGCACCGCGTCACCGCGCGCCGCTACCTCGAGTACCTCGTGACGCTCCACGAGGTGGACGCGGAGGCGCTCGCCGTCGGCCCGGGGCGGCCGCGCAAGACGTACCGCCTGCGTGACGACCCAGGCGCGGCTCGCGCGCGCCCCTGAGCCGCCGCTCGACGACGAGCACTCCCGAGCAGGACGGTCGCGGCGCGTTGCCGCTCGCGGGGCGCGCCCGCACCCGGCGGCTCGCGGGCGGCGCCGGGGCCGGGTCGCCGGTCGTTCGGGGATGACAGGGGTCCCGCCGGTCGGATAGCGTCACCCGGGTGACGATTCACCCGGGTGGACGCTCGCCGGCCGCCGGCCGGCGCGGCGCGCTCGGGAGGCCGTCACGCGTTCCAGCCCGCTCCTCGCGGGCACCCTCATCACTCGGAGAACCTCATGCCCTCCCGACGTGCCGGATCACCGGCGCATCGTGCTTCCCGCCGGTCACCGGCGGGCGTGCCTGCCCCATCCCTACTGCGCCGGGGTGCCCGGCTCGCGCTCGCGACGCTGGCGCTCGGCGGCGGTGCGGCGACCGCCCCGGCCCTCGCCGCCGCGGCGCCCGGCGTGCCCGCGGCGCCGACCCCGATCTTCACCGAGGACTTCGAGCACGTCGGGGACCCCGTCGTCGCCGAGGCCCTGACGGGCTACACCGGCGCGAGCCCGCTCGCGATGACGTACACGGCGGACGGCGGCTGGCTGCCGCCGGGCGGCACGTGCAACGGCATCGTCCTCAACGGGAACATGTCGGACCCCAACGGGCTGACCTGCGGCAGCTTCACGCAGCTGCGGAACCTCGCAGGCGCGCTCGGCACGCTCAACGGCACGTCCCCGGGGGACGACAACCACGCGCTGTCTGCGTACACGTCGAACAACCCGGGCACCGACGCGATCCAGTTCGAGACCGCCGATCCGATCCCGTTCGCCGCGTCGAGCGGGCGGTTCGTGACCTTCTCGGTGAACGCCGCCGCGCTGAACTGCCAGGTGGCGGGTGGTGGACCCGCGGGCGCGCCGGGCGCGCCGCTGTTCAAGTTCTACCTGCTCGATCCGGCCGATCCGGCCGTCGAGACCCCGACGTTCACGACGCCGATCAATCCCTGCCCGAACCCCGGGCAGAGCAGCGGCACGGGCACGTTCGCATCCGACAAGGGCGTGCTCTTCACCGGCTCGGCGCTCGGCCTGCGGCTGCGCAACGGCAACGGCAACGGCGTCGGCAACGACGGCGCGATCGACGACATCAAGGCGCTCGACGCGACCCCGGCGCTGGACAAGGGCTTCCTGCAGCCCGAGGTCCCGCTGCACGGGGCCGCGCGCTACCGCCTGACGATCACGAACACGTCCGAGCTGGGCGACAAGACCGGCTGGTCGTTCCAGGACGCGCTGCCGGCCGGCCTCTCCGTCACCGGCACGCCCGTCGTCCGCTGCGTCGACGACAACGGCGATTCGACGTCGACGACCTTCCCGGTCGCGGCGGGCGGCTCGAGCATCGAGGTCGCCGCCGGTGACGGGAAGCTCGCCGCCGGCGACGCGTCCTGCACCATCGAGGTCCAGGTCGTGCAGGACGCGCCGAGCGAGGCGACCTACGCGACCGGCACCGCGCAGACCACCGACCGCGTGGGCCTCGGGGAGCCCGGCTCCGCGACGGTGAAGTTCCGCACCGCGGTCCCGGCACAGCAGACCTGCACCGCGCCGGACGCTCGCGCGACGGAGCGCCACTGGTTCTTCGGCAACCGCGGGTACGTCGACTTCGGTACCTCCGGGACCTCGCGCAGCGTGGGCCTCGGGCCGAACGCCAACAGCGCCGAGGGCACGACGGTCGTCACCGACACGGCCGGCGCGCTGCAGTTCTGGTCCAACGGCCTGGACGTCTACCACCGCAACGGCGCCGTCATGCAGAACGGCTCCGGTCTGCTGGGCAACGCCTCGTCCACCCAGACGGTCGCGGCGTTCCCCGCCGTCGGCAAGCCGGGCTCGTACTTCGTCGTCACGACGAACGGGCTCTCCGACACCACGAACCCGGGCGAGCTCCGCTACTCGGTCGTCGACATGACGCTCGACAACGGCCTCGGCGGCGTGACGGCGACGAAGAACGTGCAGCTCGGAGCGCTGAACACGGCGTCCGAGGCGCTGACCGCGGTGCCCAACGCCGACGGCACGGGCTTCTGGGTCCTCACGTACCAGTGGAACACGCCGAACCTGCTCGCCTACGAGTTCGACGGCGACGGCCCGGTGACGGGCGACGCCGTCGTCAGCACGCTGCCGTCGAGCAATGCCAACGGCGGCTTCGGCGCGATCTCGGTCAGCCCGGACCTCAAGCGCCTCGTGGCGATCACCGGCGCGCCGAACAGCGACGCGAAGCTCCGGCTGATGGACTTCGACGCCGAGACCGGCCTCGTCGCGCAGCGCTCCGAGTGGCAGACCGGCACCGGCCTCGGGAACAGCGGCTACTACGCCGACTTCTCGCCGAGCGGGCGCTACGTCTACGCGACCCGGATCTTCGGCACCGGCCACGTGCTGCGGTACGACGTGAGCGATCCGGACGACGCCACGGCGATCAAGGCGACCCAGCTCGACGTCGGCGCGATCGGCACGAACGGCGGCGCGGTCCGCCGCGGTCCGGACGGCCGGATGTACGTCGCGAACAACGGGGGCTCGGCGCTGAGCGTCGTGAACGCCCCGGACGACGCAACCGACGTCGAGTTCGACCAGGGCGCGTCGGGACTGCCGCTGGCGTCCGGCTCGGGCAGCCGGTTCGGCCTGCCGCAGACGGTGACGGGCTGCCCGCCGCCGCCGCAGATCACGGGCGCGAAGACGCTCGTGAACCTCACCGATCCCGGCGCGGCGCCGGAGCCCGGTGACCGCCTGCGCTACGTCGTGACCTACACGAACGACGGCGACACCCCCGTCGACGCGGACGACGTCGTCGTCACGGACGAGATCCCGGCCGGCACGACGTACGCGCCGAGCTCGCTGCGGATCGACGCCGACGGCGTCACCGACGCGTCCGGCGACGACGAGGGCGAGTACGACGCGAGCGCGCCGGCCCACGTCGTGGCCCGCATCGGCGATGGCGCGAACGCGACCGACGGCGGCACGCTCGAGCCGGGCGACGCCGTGACGGTGCGCTTCGACGTCACGCTGGACGCCGGCGTCGATCCGGCGACCGTCGTGAACACGGCGACGGCGAGCGGCACCGTCGGCGGCCGCCCGATCTCCTCCCCGTCGAACCCCGTCACCGGGACGTCGGTCGAGGCCCCGCCCGAGGCGACGGTCACGGGCCCGGCGCCCGGGACCACCCTCACCGAGGGCCAGACCGACCCGAAGGTCGACTTCGGCTGCTCCGGGGGCCTCGCGCCCCGGACCTGCTCGGCGACCGTGAAGGACCCGGACGGCAACGAGGTGCCGATCAACGACGGCGACCCGCTCCCGACCGACAAGCCGGGCACGTACACGATCACGGTGGTGGTCGAGGACGCCAACGGCCAGAAGCGGACCGAGCAGCGCACCTACACCGTCGCACCCGCCCCGAAGGCGGTCGTGACCGGCCCGGCGCCGAGCACGAGCATCCCGCAGGGCGAGGGGGCGAAGGTCGGCTTCGGCTGCTCGGGCGGCGTCGCGCCGCTGGAGTGCAAGGGCACGGTGAAGGGCCCCGACGGCGTCGAGGTCCCGATCGCCGACGGCGGTGAGCTGCCGACGGACAAGCCGGGCACGTACACCATCACGGTGACCGTCAAGGACGCCAACGGCGTCACGCGGACGGAGACCAGGACGTACGTCGTCACGCCTCCGAGCGGTCCGGCCGAGCCGGCGCCGCAGGTCGGCCAGCCGAGCATCGGGGCGATCCCCGGCGTCGGTGGCGGCAAGCTCGTCGCGCGGATCGGGTCGCCCGGCACGCCGGGTGGCAGCGGCTCGTTCGTGATCGAGCTCCCCGGTGGGAAGACGATCGAGGTGCCGGCACGGATCATCGACGGCCAGCTCGTCGCCGACCTGCCGGAGGGTCTCGCCCCCGGGACGTACCCCGTGCGCGTGGTCTACACCGACGGCGCCGGCCGCCGGGTCGAGTCGCGCGGGACGGTCGTCGTGCCGAACGCGAAGTGCTCGATCGTGCCGCTGTCGCTCGTCGACGTGACCCGCGGGTCCACGGGCGTCCTGATCAAGGGCGTCACGGACTCCGCCAACGCCGGCAAGCAGGTGGCGCTGCGCTACCTGGGCGCCAAGGGCAAGCCGATCGTGGCGCGGCCGACCGTCGGCAACGACGGCCGGTTCCAGGTGCGGGTGAAGGATCCGGACCCGCGCAACCGCACGCCGGTCGACGAGCGCCGCTACCGCGCGGAGCTCGGTCGTGAGCGCTCGCTGACGCTGAAGCTCACGCGGCGGTTCACGATCACGTCGGTCACGACCGCCTCGGGCAACCGGTGGAAGGTCGTCGGCAAGGCGACGACGCCGCTGCCGAAGCAGCGTCCGCGCGTCGAGGTCCGCGTGAAGTCCTCCTGCGACGGCGTCTGGCGGACGGTCTCGCGGCGGGCACGGCTCTCGCGCACCGGGCGCGTGGTGGTGCACGTCCGGGCGCCGCAGGCCGGTGAGCACCAGGTCGTGCGCCTGGTGACCACCGTCGTCGGCGGCGAGGACCGCAAGGGCAAGAAGGAGGGGCGGACCTTCACCGTCCCGCGCTCGGTCGGCTGATCGAGCGGTGCGACGGGGCCGGCCGCGAGCCCGCCCGACGCCGCGCCGGGCGCCGTCCC
>JALRCL010000250.1 GCA_023268575.1 Patulibacter sp. | reverse complement strand
AAGACGGTGCCCGGGCCACAGGTGATGACGGTCGGCGACCCTCAGATCCTGTGGCGTGGGCACCGTCGCCGGTCATCGGCGGCGAGGCGACCCGAGGATCGGTGGATCCAGGCTGAGGCCCGCGCGGGTCCCGACGTCCCGCGACCCGCCCGCGGGGCGGGCCACCGCGCGCGGTCAGCCGACGAGGATCTTCTCGAGCGCCCGCAGCTCGGGCGCGCAGGGGATCACCGGCGGCGACTCGTCGAGCGCCGTCTGCGGGTCCTTCAGCCCGTGGCCGGTCAGCACGCAGACGATCCGCTGCGCGTCCCCGGCGCCGTGCTTCAGCAGCCCGGCCACGGAGGTCGCCGACGCCGGCTCGCAGAAGACGCCCTCCTCGCGCGCGAGGAAGCGGTAGGCGTCGAGGATCTCCTCGTCGGTGCAGTCGGCGACGAGGCCGCCGGAGGAGGTCATCGCGCCCATCGCCTGCTCCCAGCGGGCGGGGTTGCCGATCCGGATCGCCGACGCGACGGTCTCGGGCTCGGGCACCATCTCGCCGCGCACGAGCGGGTTGGCGCCGTGGGCCTGGAAGCCGAGCATCCGCGGCAGGTCGGGGCTGCCCTCGCCGAGCATCTCGCGGAAGCCCTTCCAGTACGCGGTGATGTTGCCCGCGTTGCCGACCGGGATGCAGAGCGCGTCGAGCTTGCCGTCGAGGTCCTCGAGGATCTCGAACGCCGCCGTCTTCTGGCCCTCGAGCCGGAAGTCGTTGACGGAGTTCACCAGCGCGATCGGGTGCACCTCGCTGATCTGGCGCACGAGCCGCAGCGCCTCGTCGAAGTTCCCCTGCAACGCGACGACCTGCGCACCGTGCATGAGCGCCTGGGCGAGCTTGCCGGCGGCGATCTTGCCGTCCGGGACGAGCACGACGCCGCGGATGCCGGCCCGCGAGGCGTAGGCGGCCAGCGACGCGGCGGTGTTGCCGGTCGAGGCGCAGATGACGGCCTCGGCGCCCTCGCGCACCGCCGCGGAGACGGCCGCGGTCATGCCGCGATCCTTGAACGAGCCGGTCGGGTTCAGGCCCTCGTACTTCAGGTGGACCTCCGCGCCGACGCGCTCCGAGAGCCGCGGGGCGAAGACGAGCGGCGTCGAGCCCTCGTTGAGGCTGATGATCGGGTCGCCGGCCTCGAACGGCAGGCGGTCCATGTAGCGCTCGATGAGGCCGAGGCGTCGGATCGACGTCGGCCCGGTGAGGCGGTTGCTCTGCTCGCTCATCGGTCCGTGGGGTGGCGCGTCGATCGGGGTGCTCATCGGTCGAACTCCTCGTCGATCACGCGGATGGCGCGGGGCGGGGCGGTGACGAAGTCCTTGGCGGCGATGAGCTGCACCGCGCCGTAGAACCGGGACTCGAGCACCGGGTGCACGACGAGCACGAGGCGCGCGCCGGTCCCCGTGCCCTTCTGGACGACGCTCTTCACCGAGACGCCCTGGAGCCCGAGGACCTGGGCGACCTGGGCGAGCACGCCCGGCCGGTCGGCGACCTCGACGTGGAGGTAGAAGCTCGACGTGACGTCGTCGACGAACCCGAGCGTGTTGCGCGTCGGCGGCGTCTGGGCCGGCGGGATCATCGCGCTGATGACGTCGCCGATCACGGCGGTCGCCGTCTGCGGGCCGCCGGCGCCGGGGCCCGACAGCGTGATCTCGGTGATCGCGGGCGACTCGATCGTCACCGCGTTGAACGGCCCCTCGATCGCCGCGAGGGGGTGGCCGCGGTAGAGGAACGCGGGGTGCACGCGCACGGCGAGCTCGTCGCCGATCCGCTCCGCGGTGCCGATGAGCCGCAACGACAGGTCGAGGTCGCGCGCGTACTCGATGTCCTCGCTCGTGAGGTGCGTGATGCCCTCGTACGGGACGTCGCTCAGGTGGACCGGCGAGTCGAACGCCAGGCGCGCGAGGATCGCCATCTTCGCCGCGGCGTCCTTGCCGGTGACGTCGTCGGTCGGGTCCGCCTCGGCGTACCCGAGCCGCTGCGCCTCGGCGAGCGCCTCCTCGTACGAGGCGCCGGTCGCGGCCATCTGGGTGAGGATGTAGTTCGTCGTCCCGTTGACGATCCCGTGCAGCCGGTCGACGTGCTGGCCGGTCAGCGACTCCTGCAGGACGCGGATGACCGGGACGACGCCGGCGACGGCGGCCTCGAAGCGCAGCTGGACGCGGTGCTCGCGGGCCAGCGCCCACAGCTCCTCGCCATGCTCGGCCAGCAGCTGCTTGTTCGCGGTGACGACGTGCTTGCCGGCGCGGATCGCGGCCGTCACGTGGTCGCGGGCGACGTCGGTGCCACCCATGACCTCGACGACGAGGTCGCTGCCGGCGAGGATCTCGGCGAAGTCGCCCCGGCTGCGCGTGAGCACCCCGGAGATCTCGGGCCGCAGGCCGGTGACGTGGGCGATCGCGTCGGCGCGCTGCGGCAGCAGCTCGGCGACCGAGGAGCCGACCGTGCCGTGCCCGAGCAGGCCGACGCGGAACGGGGCGGGGGCGTCGCTCGACATCGACGGCGGATCATCGCAGGACTCCCGGGCACGCGGGGCTCCCGCGGGGCGCGCGGTGCGCCACCATCCGACCGGTGACGATCGGCGCGATCCTCTCCGACCTCGACGGCACGCTCGTGGACTCCACGGACGCGGTGCTGCGGGTCTGGCACCGCTGGATGGACGACCACGGCCTCGGGCGGACGCGATCCGCCGAGCACCCCCACGGGATCCCGGCGCGCGAGGTCGTCGCCCGGCTCGCACCGCATCTCGACGCCGACGCGGAGGCCGCCGAGCTCGAGCGGCGCGAGATCGCCGACCTCGACGGCGTCGTCGCGCTGCCGGGTGCCGCGGCGCTGCTCCGGCGCAGCGGACCACCGCCGCTCGCCGTGGTCACCTCGTGCACGCTGCCCCTCGCCCGCGCGCGCCTGCGGGCGGCCGGGTTGGCGGAGCCTCCGGCGATGGTCACCGCCGAGCGGACGGCCCGCGTGAAGCCGCACCCCGATCCCTACCTGCTCGGAGCGGAGCTCCTCGGTGTCGCGCCCGCGGCGTGCGTCGTGCTGGAGGACGCTCCCGCCGGGGTCGCCGCGGGCCGCGCGGCCGGCATGCGGGTCGTCGCCGTCCGCGGCCGCCACGTCGAGGAGCGGGCGCTGCGCGACGCCGACGAGATCGTCGACGACGTCGCCGCGTTCCTCGCGCGCCTGGCCTGAGCCCGGTTCACGGCCGGCGGGCCGGCCGCGCGTCCGGAGCCCCGGCGCTCGTTCCCCCGCCGCCGGGCGACACGGCGACGGGACGACCCGCCCCGGGCAGGACTGGGCCCTACTCCGCGTCGCGGGCCCAGAGCTCGTCGATCCGCTCCCGACGGACGACGACGCGGGACCGGCCG
>JALRCL010000206.1 GCA_023268575.1 Patulibacter sp. | reverse complement strand
CGCGCTGAACGTGGACCTCTCCGGCGGCGAGAAGAAGCGCAACGAGACGCTGCAGCTCGGCGTGCTGGAGCCGCGCATCGCGATCCTCGACGAGCTGGACTCCGGTCTCGACATCGACGCGCTCCGCGACGCCCGCGGCGGCCCTCAGGCCTGCGGACCGGGACGCACGAGGCGTCCGATCGCCATCGCCGCGGCCTGGACGACGCCCTCCATGTCCCCGCCGGGGTGGGAGAGGAACCGCAGCGACAGCCCGTGGCCGAAGCCGATGACGAGCTCGGCCACGACCGCCGGGGCGGCGCGCAGCTCGATCCGCCCCTCGTCGGCGAGCTCCTGCAGGCGGTGCTCGAAGGCGTCGTTCATCGCCTGGCTCAGCGCCGCGAGCTCCTGGGCGACCTCCGGCTGGCGCTGGGAGAGCGTGTACATCTCCAGGAGCATCGTCACGTACTCCGGCTCGTGCCGGACCGTCGCGTAGATCGAGCGGATCCAGAGCGACGAGAGGTCCTCCGTCGTCCGGGCCTTCGCGAGCTCGGCGGTCATCGCCTCCAGGCGGACCTGCGAGTCGCGGCGAGCGACCTCGACGAGCAGCTGCTCCTTCGAGCCGAAGTAGTAGTGCAGGAGCCCGCGCGACACGCCCGCCTCGCGTGCGACGTGGTCGAACGTCGACCCCGCGACGCCGCGGCGCGCGACGCTCGAGCGCATCGCGTCCACGATCCGCATCGCCTTGTCGGTCGCCAGCACCTTGGTCGCGTCGCTCGCCACGTCCCCAGCCTACTGGCTGGCTGGCCAGCCCGGAGGGTGGCGACGCGCCACGTCCCCGAACGAGACGGGCCACCCGCCGGTGGCGGATGGCCCGTGAGCGCCGGAGCGCGGGAGGCGGCCGCGTCGCGGCCGCCGAGGATCAGGCGTCCTGCGCCGCGGCCGCGGCGGCGGCCTGCGAGGAGCCGTTCGGCGACGCCGGCGCGGCGGCGGAGGGCGTCCCGACGGTGTAGTCGAGCTCCTCCTCCGGGCCGAAGACGACGTCGAGGGCCTTCGAGCGCAGCGACGGCACCGCGACGACCGCCGCGACCGCACCGCCCAGGGCGACGACGAGGAGGCCGAAGCCGCCGCGCTTCTTCGCCTTCTTCTGCTTCTTGCCCGTGAGGTTCGCCTTCGCGTCCAGCAGCGCGTCCGAGGCGGTCCGCAGCTCGCTGTGGACCTTCTTGTCGCGCAGGAGCGCCTGCGGGTTGCCGGCCACGCGCGAGTACGCGTTGCGGGCCGCGTCGGCGAGCTGCCGCAGGTCCTCGCGGAGGTCCTCGTTCTCGAGCAGGTCACGCACCTGGTCCTCGCGCGCGGCGAGGGTTCCGGCGGCCTTCTTCGCCTGCTTGCGGGCCTTCTTGGCCTGGCTCTTCGCCTGGGCCTTGGCCTGCTTCTTGGTCTTGGACTTGAGCGCCATGGTCCTCCGTCTCGGGTTCGTGAGACCGTCGCCGCCGAGCCTATCGCGCGCCGCCGTGCGGCCCGGCCGGTCGCCTCGTCTCCGATGAATACCCGATCGGCCCGTGGCGCACGCGCAGGCCGACCGCCCGCCCGCCCGCGCGGTCAGTCGCCGGCGGGCTCCAGGGCGAGCTCCAGGACCTCCTCGACCCGATCCACCCAGTGGAAGGCGATCTTGCGCCGCAACGGCTCGGGGACGTCCTCGGCGTCGCGCTCGTTGTCGCGCGGCGCGATGACGCAGCCGATCCCGGCGCGCTGCGCGGCGAGCGCCTTCTCCTTCAGTCCGCCGATCGGCAGGACCTCGCCGGTCAGCGTGATCTCCCCGGTCATCGCGACGTCGGAACGGACCGCGCGGCCGCTGACGAGCGAGCAGAGCGCCGTGGCGATCGTGATGCCGGCCGAGGGACCGTCCTTCGGCGTCGCGCCCGCGGGCACGTGGACGTGGAGGTCGTGGGTCCCGAACCAGTCGTCGGGCAGGTCGGGCGAGACCGTGGTGCCGTGGCCCCGGACCCAGGTCAGCGCGGCCCGCACGGACTCCGTCATCACCTCGCCGAGCTGGCCGGTGGCGGTGAGCGTGGCAGACGTGACGAGCGACGGAGGACGTATCTCTTCGAATGCGTCGGCATTCGAGT
>JALRCL010000160.1 GCA_023268575.1 Patulibacter sp. | reverse complement strand
AACGCGGCGAATCCGGCGCCCCCGCCGTCGCCACCGGGACCCGGCGTCGCGCCGACGGTCGCCGCCCACGCACCGCGCGGGACGAGCTTCGCCTTCGTCGCGCCGTGGACGTCGACCCACTGGACGGCGACGAGCTCGACGCCGTCGGGCAGCGGGGCCACGGCCCCGGGGGTCGCGCCGGTCGGCTCGGTGGAGGTCAGGGGGTGCACGCGGGGCTCTCCGGTGGTGGTCGGTCGGGACGGGCCGCTCGCCAGGCTCATGCGGCGGCGGGGACGGCCGGCGGCGCGGGCGCCGCGGGGGAGGGGACGGGCGGTCCGGGGACCCAGCTCGTGCCGGCCAGCGGCACGCGCGCCATCGCGGCGGCCTCGACCGTCAGCGCGACGAGGTCCTCGGGCTCGAGGTTCAGGACGTGCGACTTGCCGCAGGCGCGCGCGATCGTCTGGGCCTCGAGCGTCAGGACGCGCAGGTAGTTCGCCAGCCGGCGGGCGCCGAGCCGCGGGTCCAGCCGCGCGGCGAGCTCGGGGTCCTGGGTCGAGATCCCGGCCGGGTCGCGGCCCTCGTGCCAGGCGTCGTAGGCGCCGGGGTACGTGCCGAGCCGCGCGTACTCCTCGGCGAGCTCGGGGGCGTTGTCGCCGAGCGCCACGAGCGCGCCGACCCCGATCGAGACGGCGTCGGCGCCGAGGGCCAGCGCCTTGGCGACGTCGGCACCGGTGCGGATCCCACCGGAGACGATCAGCCGCACGTCCCGGTGGACGCCGAGGTCCTGCAGCGCCTCGACGGCGGGCGGGATCGCCGCGAGCGTCGGGATCCCGACGTGCTCGATGAACACGTCCTGCGTGGCGGCCGTGCCGCCCTGCATGCCGTCCAGCACGACGACGTCGGCGCCGGCCTTCACCGCGAGGGCGACGTCGTAGTACGGGCGGGACGCCCCGACCTTCACGTAGATCGGGATCCGGTGGTCGGTGATCTCCCGCAGCTCCTCGATCTTGATCGCGAGGTCGTCGGGTCCGGTCCAGTCCGGGTGGCGGCACGCGCTGCGCTGGTCCACGCCCGGCGGCAGGTCCCGCATCGCGGCGACCCGGTCGTTCATCTTCTGGCCGAGCAGCATCCCGCCGCCCCCGGGCTTCGCGCCCTGACCGACGACGATCTCGATCGCGTCGGCGCGCCGCAGATCGTCGGGGTTCATCCCGTAGCGGGAGGGGAGCAGCTGGTAGACGAGCGTCTCCGACGCCTCGCGCTCCTCGTGGGTCATGCCGCCGTCGCCGGTGGTCGTCGACGTGCCGACGGCGCTCGCCCCCCGTCCCAGCGCCTCCTTGGCGTTGGCGGAGAGGGCGCCGAAGCTCATGCCCGCGATCGTGATCGGGATCGCCAGCCGGACCGGCTGCGCGCAGCGTCCCGCGCCGAGCACGACCTCGGTGTCGCAGCGCTCGCGGTAGCCCTCCAGCGGGTAGCGCGACATCGACGCGCCGAGGAAGAGGAGGTCGTCGAAGTGCGGGACGCGGCGCTTGGCCCCACCGCCCCGGATCCGGTAGATCCCCTCCTGGGCGGCGTGGCGGATGTCGGCCATCGCGGCGGCGTCGAAGGTCGCGGCGGGCCGGGCGAAGCCCGGGACGGCGGGGCGCTCGGTGGACATCGGCTCAGGCCTCCGGGGCGGGGTCGGCGGGGCCCGCGGCCGGGACCCGGTCCGCGGTGAAGTGGTAGAGCTCGCGCGCCGAGCCGTAGCGCCGCAACGACCGCGGGTCGACGTCGTCGCGACCGGCCGCGGCCAGCAGTGCGGCGACCTCGGCGAGGTGCTCGTCCCGCATCGGCTTCTCGACGCAGTCGGCACCGAGCGACGCGACGGCGCCGCGCACGTAGATCCGGGCCTCGTAGAGGGAGTCCCCGAGCGCCTCGCCGGCGTCGCCGAGGACGACGATCCGGCCCTTCTGCGCCATGAACGCCGTGGCGTGCCCGACGGAGCCCTCGACGACGACGTCGGCGCCCTTCAGCGAGATCCCGCACCGCGCACCGGCGTCGCCGCGGACGACGAGCAGCCCGCCGTGCGCGGTGGCTGCCGCGGCCTGCCCGGCGGCGCCGCCGACCTCGACCCGGCCGCTCATCATGTTCTCCGCGCAGCCGACCGCCACGTTGCCCGTGACGCGGACGGTCGCGTGCTGGTTCATGCCGGCGGCGTAGTAGCCGGCGTGGCCGTCGATCGTCACTTCGAGCGGGGCACGGAGCCCGACGGCGAGGCTGTGGCGCCCCTGCGGGGCGGTGACGAGGAAGGCCCCGTCCGTGGCGGCGTGGAGCGCGGCGTTCAGCTCGCGGACGCTGCTCGTGGCGAGGTCGACGACGGTGGGGGCGACGTCCCGGGCCGCGGGGACGGTCGGAGTGGCGACGCCGGCGGCGTCGGCGACGGGCGGCACGGCGATCTCGACGGGCACGGGAGTCTCGGTGGTCCGGTGCACGGTCAGGCGGCGACGGGCTCGCGGGACCAGGAGTAGATGCGACCGGGTTCGGGCTCCCACACCCGTGCGTCCTCGGCGCCGGGCAGCACGGCGATGGCGCGGTGCTCGGACGCCATCGCGACCCAGTCGTCGGTCTCGGCGAGCACGGCGGGCTTGCACGCGATGCCGTCGCGCAGGACGGCGAAGCCTTCGCGCGTGCCCATCGCGAAGGTGTAGAAGCCGTCGA
>JALRCL010000106.1 GCA_023268575.1 Patulibacter sp. | reverse complement strand
GGAGCTCGTCGGCGACGAGCTCTCCCCCGCTCTGGCCGAGGAGCTCCTCGGACTGCAGCGTGGCCTGGACGGGCAGCTGCGGCGCCTCGCCGGCGCGCTGTGGCAGCGGGCCGACCGCCCGGCGCTCGAGGTCGTGGCGGCGTGCGTCGTCGACCTGCCGGTCGCGCTGCTCGTCCCGCGCCGTCCGCGGGTCGTCGACGGCGCCGAGCTCGTCCGCGCCGCGGTGCAGGGCCTGCTCGCGAGCCCGCCGCCACCAGCGGCGGACGGCGAGCGCCTCGCCGGCGCTACTTGATCGACTGCTGGTAGAGCGTGAAGCCGATCGCCGAGCAGGCGATCGCGATGATCCAGAACCGCAGGATGATCTTCGTCTCCGACCACGCCTTCATCTCGAAGTGGTGGTGCAGCGGCGCCATGAGGAACACGCGCTTGCGGAAGGTCTTGAACGAGAAGACCTGGATGATCACCGAGACCGCCTCGACGACGAAGACGCCGCCGATGATGAGCAGCAGCTCCTCGGTCTTCGTCATGATCGCCAGGCCGGCGACGAGGCCGCCGAGCCCGAGCGACCCGGTGTCGCCCATGAAGACCGTCGCGGGGTGGGCGTTGTACCAGAGGAAGCCCACGCAGCCGCCGGTCGCGCAGGCCGCCAGCAGCGCGAGGTCGCTGGCGCCGGTCGCGCGGTAGGTGATCCCGATGTAGGCGGTCAGGACGATCGCCGCCACGCCCGCCGCCAGGCCGTCGAGCCCGTCGGTGAGGTTCACCGCGTTGGAGATGAACGCGACGACGAGGTAGATCCAGATCGGGTAGAGCGGCCCGAGGTCGATCGTGAGGTCGAGGCTGCGGATCCGCACGGTCGGGTCGAGCTGCGCCTGCTGCGTGGCGATGTACCAGAGCAGCAGGGACACGGCGACCATCGCGGCGAGCTTCGCCTTGCCGCTGAGCCCGAGCGAGCGCTTGCGGACGACCTTCGTCCAGTCGTCGACGAAGCCGACCGCGGCGAGCCCGATCCCGGTGACGAACACGCCGACGGCGCGCCAGTCGTAGTCGCAGAGGATGAGGAACGGCACCGAGACCGAGACGAAGATGATGAGCCCGCCCATCGTGGGCGTGCCCGCCTTCGTCTTGTGCCCCTCGGGGCCCTCCTCGCGGATGTACTGGCCGAACGACTTCTCGCGCAGCCACTCGATGAAGCGCGGCGCGAGGAAGACGCACATGAGCATGGCGGCGGTGCCGCCGATGAGGATCTCGCCCATGCTCAGGCCTCCCGCGAGTCGGTCGGTCCGGGGCCCGCGGGCCCCGCGGCCTGCAGGGCGTCGGCGAGGTGCCCGAGCGCGGCCGGACCGGCGAGCAGCACGGTGTCGCCCGGCTGCACGAGCGCCGGCAGCAGCGACGCGGCGCGCTCGGCGTCCGCCGCCCACTCGACGGCGTGCGCGAAGCCGGTGCCCGTGTGCCGGCTGAGGTCGCCGACGACCACGAGCTGCTCGACGCCCGCCTGGCGGGCGTGGGCGCCGATCTCGGCGTGCAGGCGGCGCGCGTCGGGCCCGAGCCCGTCGAGGTCGCCGAGCACGGCGACGCGCCGTCCGCTCGCGGACGAGGCCAGGTCGTCCAGCGCGGCGGTGACCGTCATCGGGGTGGCGTTGTAGCAGTCCACGACGACGACGACGTCCCCGGCCAGGTGCAGACGGCGCCGCGCGGGCGGCCCCGAGCCCGCGTCGGCGGGTGGCGCGGCGTGCAGCAGCCGCGCGATCGTCGCCGTCCCCGCGGCGCGCCGATGCTCAAGCACGGGACGCCTCGCTGCCGTGTCCGACGGCCTGCAGCGCGCGGCGCGCCTCGGCCACGTCGTCGAAGGGCAGCGTGCGGTCGCCGACGATCTGTCCCTGCTCGTGGCCCTTGCCGGCGATCAGGACGACGTCGCCGGGCGCGGCGGCGCCCACGACCCGC
>JALRCL010001058.1 GCA_023268575.1 Patulibacter sp. | reverse complement strand
GACCTCGTACGTCTTCGACGACGTCCAGCACGGCGCGGACCTCTTCGCCCTGAAGACGCCGGGGAACATCTACACCCGGATCATGAACCCGACCTGGGACGTGCTCGAGCAGCGGCTCGCCCAGCTCGAGGGCGGCCAGGCCGCCCTCGTCACGGCGTCGGGCCAGGCGGCGATCACGTACGCGATCCTCAACATCGCGCGTGCCGGCGACAACATCGTCTCGGTGACGCAGCTCTACGGCGGCACCTACAACCTCTTCGCGCACACCCTCCCCCAGTACGGGATCGAGGTGCGCTTCGTCGACGCCGACGATCCGGGCGCCGTCGCCCGCGTGGCGGACGAGCGCACGCGGCTCGTCTTCGGCGAGACGATCGGCAACCCGAAGCTCAACGTCCTCGACGTCCGGGCGTGGGCCGACGCCGCGCACGCCGTCGGGGTCCCGCTGATCGTCGACAACACGGTGCCGACGCCGGTCGGCGCGCGGATCTTCGACGACGGCGCCGACGTGGCCGTCCACTCGCTGACGAAGTTCATCGGCGGGCACGGCACGTCGATCGGCGGGGCGATCGTCGACAGCGGCCGCTTCGACTGGAACGCGCACGCCGACCGGTTCCCCGGACTCACGAAGCCCGACCCCTCCTACCACGGCGTGGTCTGGACGGAGGCCGCCGGGCCGATCGCGTACGTCCTCCGTGCGCGGACGGTCCTCCTGCGCAACACGGGCGCCGCGCTGTCGCCGTTCAACGCGTTCCTCTTCCTCCAGGGGATCGAGACCCTGCCGCTGCGGATCGAGCGGCACAACGAGAACGCCCTCGCCGTCGCGCGGTTCCTCGAGCAGCACGACGCCGTCACCTGGGTCTCCTACCCCGGGTTGGAGTCCAGCCCCTACCACGAGGTCGCCGAGCGGACCCTCGGCGGTCGCGGCGGCGCGCTCGTGACCTTCGGCGTGGCCGGCGGGTACGAGGGCGGGCGCACGTTCATCGAGTCCCTCTCGATCTTCAGCCACCTGGCGAACATCGGCGACGCGAAGTCGCTGGCGATCCACAACGCCTCGACGACCCACTCGCAGCTCAACGAGGACGAGCTCGCGGCGGCCGGGGTGACCCAGGACACCGTGCGCCTCTCCGTCGGGCTGGAGCACATCGACGACCTGCTCGCCGACCTCGACCAGGCCCTGACGAAGTCCCGCTCGGCGGTCGCCGCCGACTGATCCACCCGCCGGTCCCCGCGCGCGCCTCGCGGGGGATCACGGCCTGGCCGCCGCGGCCCGACGAGCCCACCCCGTCGGGACGCGGCGGACCAGGAGCCCCTCCGCCATGAGCCCCGCCCGCACCGTCGCCCCCCGACCCGCCGCCTCGCGCGCCGGTGGCCTCGGACTCGTGCGCACGTCGCACGCGGTGCTCTTCACCCCCGAGGCCCCGCTCGAGCTCGAGCGGGGCGCCGTCCTGGCGCCCGTCGAGGTCGCCTACGAGACGTACGGCACCCTCGACGACGCGGCGAGCAACGTCGTCGTCGTGCCGCACGCCCTGACCGGCGACGCGCACGCCGCCGGCCACCACGGCGACCCCGCCCGTCGCGGCTGGTGGGACGTCCTCATCGGCCCCGGGCGGCCGATCGACACCGATCGCTGGTTCGTCGTGGCGTCGAACCTCCTCGGCGGGTGCCGCGGGACGACCGGCCCCTCGTCACCGGATCCGGCGACCGGTCGGCCGTACGGCCTGGACTTCCCGGCCCTGACGATCGGCGACCTCGTGCGGGTCCAGCGGGAGCTCCTGCGTCACCTCGGCGTCCGTCGGGTCCACGCGGTCGTCGGCGGGTCGCTCGGCGGGATGCAGGCGCTCGAGTGGGCGCTGCAGGCGCCGGAGGACGTCGACCGGGCCGTCGTCATCGCCGCGAGCGCGCGCCTGTCGGCGCAGAGCATCGCGCTCTCGACGGCCGCCCGCGAGGCGATCCTCCGCGACCCCGACTTCCAGGGCGGCCGCTACCACGGCACCGGGCGCCGCCCGGACGCCGGGCTCGCGGCCGCGCGGATGATCGGCCACGTCACGTACGTCTCCGAGGAGGCGCTCGAGCGGAAGTTCGACCGCGCGCGGCGCGACCCGGGCGGGGCGCCGCCCGCACGCGGTGCCGCGTGGCTCGCCCCGGACTTCGAGGTCGAGCACTACCTCCACCACCAGGCGGCGACGTTCCTGGACCGCTTCGATCCGCTGAGCTACCTGTACCTCACGCGGGTCATGGACCACTTCGATCCGTTCCGCGACGGGGCGCGGCTCGCGGCCGCGGCCGCGGCGGGCACCCACGCGACGGTGGTGAGCTTCGACAGCGACTGGCGGTTCGGGCCACCGCACAGCGACCGCATCGCGCACGAGCTGGCCGCCGCCGGCGTCGGGGTGGTCCGGCGGTCGCTGTCCTCGCCGTGGGGCCACGACTCGTTCCTCCTGGCGCTGCCGGACTACCTCGCGGTCGTCGCGGCGGCGCTGGAGCCCTGAGGACCTGTCGCGGCACGACGGCGCGCGGAAGCGGCCGCTGACCGGTCGCCTCGCACCACCCGGATCGTCGGTCGGACGACCGGTCCGGCCCTCGGATCCGGCCGGCGCGCGGCTCGGCCGGCGCCCGGGACTGGATCGCGAGCTCGCGCCGGACCGGGTCCCGAGCCTGGACCCGGGTCGATCGGCTACGCCGTCGCGGCCGAGGACGGCGGCGAGGGGACGCGCGTCGCCACCGCCGCGCGCCGCGCGATCGACGCGCCGGCGGCGCTCAGGCCGACGCCGATCGACGCGACGACCCAGCCGGCGGCGATCGCGAGCCCGAGCGGCAGGACGAGCACGAGCGCCGCGAACACCGCCGCGGTGAGCAGCGCGCCGCCGAGCAGCACGCGCCCGGGCCGCTGGCCGCGCACGCCGGCGAGGAGCAGGAGGATCGCGACCGTCGCGGTCGCGAGGAGCGGGGGAACCATCGGCATCTCCGGAGGGCGGGGGGCCCGATGCGCCCCCGGGGGAGGGGCGCATCGTGATGATGCCCGATCACGGAGACCCGTGCACGCCGATCGCCGCGCCGGCGCGCCGTGCAACGGTCCGCCCGCCGGGTGGTCGGCACCCGTCCAGCCGGTGAGCCGACGCGCAGCGGCGGTACCCTAGGGCCATGGCCGGCGATCCCGACGTGCGCATCGACGTTCCCGCCTCCGCGTCCCCGGAGGAGGCCGCCGCGCTCGTGGCCGCCGTGGAGCAGTTCCTGCGCGACACGACGCTCGCCGCCCCGGCTCCGCAGCGGACCGACGCGTGGACCCGCGCGGCGCGCCTGGAGGGCGTGCGCCGCGCGCCCGACGCGCACCCCTGGGCCGCCTGAGCGCGCGTGCTGCCGCACGAGGTCCGCGCGCCCGCGCGGCCGGCGGTCCGTCCGCTGCGCACCCAGGCGCGGTCGCGCCTGCTCCGGCTCGGCACCCGCGTGCCCAGCGAGCGGTTGGAGGCCTGGCGCGCGACCCCGCGCGGTCCGGGCGCCGCGGTCCTCGACCTCCTCGACGCGGCCGTCCGGACGGGCCCGGTGCGGATCGCCGGTGGCCCCGCCGTCGGACTGCTCGTGCCGAGCGCGCTGCTGCGGATCGACCACGCGCAGGCCGGGCTGCTCGTGCGGGGCGCGGTCGAGCCGCCGGTCGCCGAGGCGCTGCGCCGCCACCTGCCCGCCGGCGGCGTCCTCTGGGACGTCGGGGCGAACATCGGCTACTTCGCGGCGCTCGGCGGCCGCATCGTCGGGTCCGGCGGCGAGGTCCTCGCGCTCGATCCGGTGCCCGAGCACGCGGCGTCGGTCGCGGAGATCGCGGCGCTCAACGCGATGCCGTGGGTCCGCTCCCTGCGGGCGGCGGCGTGGCGCGAGGCCGGGGAGGTCGAGCTCGTCCTGCCCGGCGACGGCGCCTGGGCGCACCTGGCGCAGACCGTCGCCGGCCGCGCCGAGGGTCGGCGGATCGCCGCGGCGGCGGTTCGGCTCGACGACCTGCTCGACGATCCCGCGGTCCGCGCTCCGGACGTCGTGAAGATCGACGTCGAGGGTGCCGAGCTCGGCGTGCTCGACGGGCTCGAGCGCACCGTCGCCGTCCACCGGCCGGTGCTCGTGGTCGAGACGCACGACACGGCCGACGGCGTCGCGGCCTGGGCGGCGGCGCACGACTACCGCGTCGAGAACCTCGAGCGCCCGGCGCCGATCGCCGGCCTCGGCGGGCAACTCGCGGCGCTCCTGCCGGCCCCGCGCTGACCGGCGGGCGGCGCCGGCCGGAGGGACGGTTGACGCGTGCGAGTGCCGTCCGACCGGGGACCGGCGCGCCTGGCGTAGCCTCGGACGGGTGCTCGAGACGTCGCACCTCGGACCCGGGGATCCCGGAGCCCGGCTGCTCGACGTCCCCGGGGGCGCGTTCCTCATGGGCAACGAGGACGAGCGTGCGATCCCCGGCGACGGCGAGGGGCCGGTCCGGCGCGTCGAGCTCGCGCCGTTCCGGATCGACGCCCACCTCGTGACGAACCGGCGGTTCGCGGCGTTCGTGGCCGCGACCGGCCACCGGACGCTCGCCGAGCGCGAGGGCTGGTCGTTCGTCTTCGCGGGCCACCTGCCCGAGGACCACCCACCCACGCGTGCGATCGCCGCGACGCCGTGGTGGCGGCAGGTCCACGGTGCCTCCTGGCGCGCGCCGGAGGGCCCGGGCTCGACGGTCGAGGATCGGACGGACCATCCCGTCGTCCACGTCTGCCGCGACGACGCGCTGGCGTTCTGCACCTGGGCGGGCCTGCGGCTGCCGACCGAGGCGGAGTGGGAGCGCGCGGCGCGCGGCGGCCTCGAGGGACGCCGCTTCCCGTGGGGCGACGAGCTCGAGCCGGGCGGGCGGCACCGCTGCAACGTCTGGCAGGGGCGCTTCCCCGACGAGGACACCGGGGAGGACGGGTGGCGCGGGACGAGCCCGGTCGACGCCTTCCCGGCGAACGGGCTCGGGCTCCACGACGTCGCCGGCAACGTCTGGGAGTGGACCGCCGACCCGTGGATCGCGCCGCGGCCTGGAGCGTTGCCGCTCGCCGGCGCGCCGGTCGCGATCCGCGGCGGGTCGCATCTCTGCCACGTCTCGTACTGCGAGCGCTACCGCGTCGCCGCCCGCAGCGCCGCGGACCCCGCCGGTACGACCGGCCACCAGGGCTTCCGCTGCGCCGCCGACGCCGGATCCGCTTGACGGCGTTCGCGCCGCGGCGGCCGGCCTTCCGCGGGTGGACCGACGACCCGGGCCCCGGGGCGGCGTCAGGCCGGCGCGATCGGACCGAGTCGCGGCGTCAGGCCGTAGGTCTCGAACGACCGGAAGCGCGAGAACACGGGGTGCTCGGGCCCGTGGAAGTCGGCGGAGCCGGTGCTCAGCAGGCCGAGGCGGTCCGCCTCCCCGACGAGGAACCGCGTCTGCGCCTCGTCGAAGCTCGGGTAGAACGCCTCGACCCCGTCGAGGCCCAGGCCGGCGAACCGCTCGAGCCGCTCGGTCACCGCCGCGGGCGCGTCGACGTCCCAGAACGGGTGCGCCCAGACGGCGACGCCCCCGGCGGCGTGCAGGACGTCGATCGCCTCGGCGACCGTCGGCCGCGTGCGCTCGCGGAACGCGGGCGCCCCGGGCGTGAGGTAGGCCACGAGCAGGTCGGTCGCCGTCTCCAGCCCCTCCGCCGTCCGGCGGTGGACGTTGTCGGGGTGATCGAACGCCGCGGCCGCCACGTGCGGGCGACCGATCGTGCCTCCGGCATCGCGCCGCGCGCGCAGCGGCGCGTCGTCGACGGCCCAGCCGAGCTCCCGCAGGGCGGCGACCATCCGGTCGCTGCGACCGACGCGGTCGGCGCGCCACTCCTCGAGCGTCGCGCGCAGGGCCGGGTCGTGATGGTCGATCCCGTAGCCGCAGACGTGCAGGTCGGCACGGTCGCCGTCCAGCGAGGAGACCTCGATCGCCGGGACGACGGCGATGCCGTCGAGCGCCGCGGCGGCCGCGAGCGCCTCGTCGACGCCCGAGACGCTGTCGTGATCGGTGAGGGCCAGCAGCTCGACGCCGGCGGCGTGCGCCGCGCGGACGACGTCGGCGGGCGCCAGGGCGCCGTCGCTCGCGGTGGAGTGGGACTGCAGGTCGAAGCGGAGCATGGCGGGGGTCCCGGGGGTCAGATGCCGCCGCCGGCCTCGAAGACGTAGGTCGGCTCGCGCGGCGAGCGCTGGTGGCGGCGGTTCAGGAGCGCGCCGTCGGGCGGCAGGACGTGCCCCGTGCGCAGAGGATCGTCGGTCTCCTCCATCCACCGGTCCAGCCGCTCGCGCAGCTCGGCCAGGACGGTCTCGTAGGCCGGGTCCGGTACGCGGTTGACGGTCTCGCCCGGGTCGAAGTGCAGGTCGTAGAGCTGCTCGGGCGGGATCGCCCGCTCGGCCCAGCCGGCGTCGGTCAGCACCTGCTTGGAGGGGCTGTCGTCGACGTTGGGCAGGACCGGGCCGACGTGCTCGTCGTCGTAGCGGCGGATGTACTTGAAGCGACGCGTGCGCACGGCCCGCTGCGGCTCGTACGCGGCGTGGAAGGTCATCTCCGCGAAGATCGCGTCGTTCACCTCGACGCTCGCGTCGGCGACGTGCGGCAGCAGGGAGTGCCCGTGCAGCCACGCCGGTCGGTCGAGGCCGAGCAGGTCGACGATCGTCGGGAAGAGGTCGATCTGCGAGACGAGCGCGTCGCTGACCCGGCCGCCGGTGAAGCCGCCGGGGCCGCGGACGACGAGCAGGACCCCGATCCCGCGGTCGGTGAGCGTCGCCTTGGCGCCGGGGAACGCGGGCCCGTGGTCGGTGGTGAGGATGACGAGCGTGTCGTCGGCCGCGCCACTCTCGGCGAGCGCGTCGAGGACCGTGCCGACCCCGATGTCGAGCGCCGCCGCTGAGCGCTTGAACGCCGCGACGTCCGCGCGTACCTCCGGCGTGTCGGGCAGGTTCGCCGGCACGGCGACGTACCGGGCCTCCTCCTCGGGGGCCTCGCGCAGCTCGCGGTGGGTCTCGAAGAACCCGACGGAGAGGAAGAACGGGCGCTCGTCGCCGGCGCGGTCGCGCAGCCACGCGGCCGCGGTGGGGGCGACGTGCTCCTGGGTGGTGTCGGGGACCGGCAGCACGTCCTCGTAGCCGAGGACCTCGGGCGTGGCCGAGAGGTGCTGCTCCCCGACGAGCGCCGTCCGGTAGCCGGCGTCGGCGAGCGTGTGGAGCAGGTGGTGCTCGTAGTCCAGCAGCTGCCAGCCGCGGTGCGCCAGCCCGAGCATCCCCCCGGTGTGGCTGTACTCGCCGGTCAGGAGCGCCGCGCGGCTGGCGGAGCAGATCGGCGCCGCGGAGAACGCTTGGCGGAAGAGCAGGCCCTCCTCGGCGAGCTCCTGGATCCGCGGCGTGGCGATCGCGTGCCCGTACGGCTGCACCCAGCGACCGGTGTCGTGGGAGTGCAGGTACAGGACGTTGGGTCGACGAGCGGCCACCAGGCGAATACTATGAATCCGATGGGTTTTCCAGTGAATACGCCGCGACGCGCGTACGTCGTGGCGGCGACCCCGCGCAGCGGCAGCACGCTGCTCTGCGAGACCCTACGCGCCTCCGGCGTCGCCGGACGTCCCGAGGAGCCGTTCCAGCGCCTCGCCGAGACGGGGCTCCCGCACCAGCCGCGGGACTACTTCCGCGGCGTGGACGACGAGGAGCTGCTCGCCCTGCTGCCGCCGCGGGTCGTCCACCGCCCGATCGACGCGGCCGACGCCGCCGACCGGCTCGAGCAGGCGCTCGCCGAGGACACGACCGCCAACGGCGTGTTCGGAACGAAGCTCATGTGGGGCTACCTCGGCGACTTCCTCGCGGGCGCGCGTCTCGCGCTCGGGGAGCCGGAGCTCGACGACCCGACGACGATCTCCCGCGCCCTGGCCGGTGGCGGCGAGGTGGCCTACGTCCAGGTCCGTCGCGGCGACAAGCTCGGCCAGGCGATCTCGCTCTGGCGGGCGATCCAGACCCAGCGCTGGCGGGACGAGGGCGACGTGGCCGGTGCGCCGTCGACGAGCGCCGCGGCCGACGCGGCCGCCCGGGGCGCGGCGGCTCCGGGGTCGCCGTCCGAGCCGGTCTACCACCGCGGCGCGATCGCGCACCTGCGCGACCTGCTCGCCTCCGGCGAGGCGTCGTGGGACGCGTGGTTCGCCGAGCACGGCATCGCTCCGGTACGGGTCGTCGTCTACGAGGACCTCGTGCCCGCGCTCGAGCCGACCGCCCGGGCGCTGCTCGGCGAGCTCGGCATCGAGGACGAGCCCGCCGCCGGCTTCGCCACCCCGCGGATGCGCCGCCAGGCCAACGGGACCTCGGGCGCGTGGCGCGAGCGGTTCCTCGCCGAGGAGGGCGCGGCGTGAGCGACCCCCTGCGCGACGCCGAGGCGCACAGCGCCGAGCGGCGCAGCCCCCACGTGCGGTGGCACGAGGGGCACCTCCCGCGCGAGGAGCGCTGGCGGGCGCTGGACCAGCAGGGGGCCACCGTCTGGCTCACCGGCCTCCCGGCCTCGGGCAAGTCGACGATCGCGGTGGAGCTCGAGCGCGAGCTCGTCGCCGCCGGGCGGTTCGCCTACCTCCTCGACGGGGACAACGTGCGTCACGGGCTCTCCGGCGACCTCGGCTTCGACCGGGCGGGACGCAGCGAGAACGTCCGCCGGGTCGGGCACGTCGCGCGGTTCTTCGCCGACGCCGGCGGGGTCGCGGTCGTGTCCCTCGTCTCGCCGTTCCGCGAGGACCGCTGGTGGGTCCGGGCCCTGCACGCCGCGGCGGCGCTGCCGTTCGTGGAGGTCTTCGTCGACACGCCGCTGGAGGAGTGCCGGCGGCGCGACCCGAAGGGCCTCTACGCGCGTGCCAGCAGCGGCGGCCTGCCGGACATGACGGGCGACGGGTCGCCGTACCAGCCACCGCTGCAGCCCGAGGTGCGGATCCGGACGGCGCAGACCGACGTGGACGACGCGGTCGCGCGGATCGTGGCGGCGGTCGGCACCACGGGGCCCGCGGTGACCACGCACGAGCCGCCGGACTGACCGCGACGGCTCGTCCCGCGGCTGCGCGCACGCGCTCCGTCGGATTCCCCCGAGGAATGCTCGGGCGGCCGATTGGAATGCCCGGAATCCGGGTCGGGGTTGCTACTTTGAATGGTCCCGGTTGACGTCTCCCTCGACCCTCCGACCGGCCTCTCCGATGCCTGCCGACGCCACCGCGAAGCTCGAGCTCCCCGACCTCGAGGCCGCCAGCGCCCGCGACGTCGTCGGCTACGCGCTCGAGCGCTACCACCCGCGGATCGCCCTGGCCTGCTCCTTCCAGAAGGAGGAGTCCGTCCTGCTGGACCTCGTCTTCTCCGTCCGGCCCGACGCGCGCGTGTTCGCGCTCGACACCGGGCTGCTGTTCGAGGAGACCTACGACCTCTGGCGCCAGGTCGAGGACCGCTACGACACGACGATCGAGCGCTGGCGCGGCCCGACGCTGGCCGAGCAGGCCGAGCGCTACGGGGATCAGCTCTGGGCCCGCGACCCGTCGCAGTGCTGCGCGATCCGCAAGGTCGAGCCGCTGCGCCGCGGGCTTGCCGACCTCGACGCCTGGATCACCGGCATCCGCCGCGAGCAGTCGCCGGCCCGCGCCACCGCCGCGAAGGTCGAGTGGGACGCCGCCTTCGGCCTCGTGAAGGTCAACCCCCTGGCGGACTGGAGCGACCAGGACGTCTGGCGCCACGTCATGGGCGAGGGCCTGCCGTACAACCCGCTGCACGACCGCGACTACGCGTCGATCGGTTGCGTGCCCTGCACGCGTCCGGGCGCCGGGCGCGAGGGCCGCTGGGCCGGCAACGACAAGACCGAGTGCGGCCTGCACCTCGAGGACGCCTGACCGGCGTCCTCGCGTCCCGCCGCGCATGGATCCGCTCTTCATCCTCTTCGGCCTCGTCGTCGGCGTGCTCGTCGGTCTGACGGGCATCGGCGGCGGCTCGCTCATGACGCCGCTGCTGATCCTCGCCGGCGGCGTGCCGCCGACGATGGCGATCGGGACCGACCTCGCGTACGGGGCGGTGACGAAGACCGTCGGCGGCTGGCGCCACCTGCGGATCGGCACGGTCGACCTCGGGGTCTCGAAGTGGCTCGCCTTCGGGTCGGTGCCCGGATCGCTGGTCGGCGTCTGGCTGGTGCACCGGTTGCACGAGGCGGTCGGCGACGACTTCGACGCCATGCTCCTCACCGGGGTGGCGATCGCGCTGACGATCGTCGCGGTCGCGATCCTCTACCGCGTCCTCTTCGACCCGGGCGCAGCCGATCGGGAGCGGGACACGGTCGAGCTCTCCCGCCGCGTGAAGCTCCAGGCGGTCTCGATCGGCGCCGTGATGGGCGTCATCCTCGGCATGACGTCGGTCGGCTCCGGCGCGCTCATCGGGCTGGCGCTCATCCTCGTCTTCCGCCTGACGCCGCACCGGGTCGTCGGCACCGACGTCTTCCACGCGGCGATCCTCCTGTGGACCGCCGCGCTCGCGCACGGGGTCGCCGGCAACGTCGACCTCGTCATCACCGGCACGCTGCTGCTCGGCTCGATCCCGGGCGTCTGGATCGGGACGTGGCTGCTGCCCCGCGTGCCGGCCGCGGGGCTGCGTCCGGCGCTCGCCTGCGTCCTGCTGGCCAGCGCGCTCGGCGTCCTGTCGAAGGCGGGCGCCGACGTGCCGCCGTGGACGATCGTGGCCGCGCCGCTCGTCGCCGGCGTCCTCGCCACGTACGTCCACCGGCGCCATCAGCGCCGCCGGCGCCTCGAGCCCCTCCCCGTATGAGCGATCCTTCCTCGACCATGACCGAACCCGCCCTGACGAAGCTCCGCGCGCTGGAGGCGGAGGCGATCCACGTCATGCGCGAGGTCGCCGCCGAGTTCGAGCGCCCGGCGCTGCTCTTCTCCGGGGGCAAGGACTCGATCGTCCTCCTGCGCCTCGCCGAGAAGGCCTTCCGGCCCGGGCGGTTCCCGTTCCCGCTGGTCCACGTCGACACGGGCCACAACTTCCAGGAGGTCCTGGACTACCGCGACCGCCGCGTCGCCGAGCTCGGCGAGCGGCTGATCGTCGCGAAGGTCCAGGACACGATCGACGCCGGCCGCGTCGCCGACGGCTACGACGCCGGGCGGATGACCGGCTCGCGCAACCAGCAGCAGACGCAGACGCTGCTGGACTGCATCGAGGAGCACCGCTTCGACGCGTGCTTCGGCGGTGCCCGCCGCGACGAGGAGCGCGCCCGCGCGAAGGAGCGCATCTTCTCCTTCCGCGACGACTTCGGCGGCAGGGACCCGAAGAACCAGCGCCCCGAGCTGTGGAACCTCTACAACGGCCGCGTCCGCCAGGGCGAGAAC
>JALRCL010001030.1 GCA_023268575.1 Patulibacter sp. | reverse complement strand
ACAGCACGCAGATCCGCCGCGACCTCTCGGGCTTCGGACGGTTCGGCAAGCGCGGCGTGGGCTACGACGTCGAGGAGCTCGTGGCCCGGATCCGCGGGATCCTCCACACGAACCAGCGCGTCGGGATCGTGCTGCTGGGCGCCGGCCACCTCGGCCGCGCGATCGCCGGCAGCGACGTCTTCGCCGACCACGGGTTCGAGGTCGTCGCGGTGCTCGACAACGACCCGGCGAAGATCGGCACCCCGATCGGCGAGCTGGAGATCGGCGACGTCCGGCACCTCGCCGAGGTCGTCCGCGAGGGCGAGGTCGTCGTGGGCGTGATCGCGTCGCCGGCGAAGGCGGCCCAGGGGCTCGCCGACGAGCTCGTCGAGGCCGGCGTGCAGATCATCTTCAACTACAGCGGCGCCCTGCTCCGGACGCCGCCGAACGTCGCCGTGCACACCTCGAGCCCGGCCGTGGACCTGCTCCACGCGCTCTACTACTACCTCTCGTGACCGACCCCCACGTCCGGACGGCGACCCGCTGATGGGGGCCGACGCCGCGATCGACCTCGTGGCCGCCGAGGCCGCCTACGCCGGCGGCACCGACGGCACGATCGGCCTGGAGGAGGAGTTCATGCTCCTGGACCCGGGCACGCTCGACCTCGTGCCGCGATTCGAGGAGCTGCGCGATGCCACGGCCGAGGACCCGGCGCTCGCCGACTCGGTGGCCGGCGAGCTCATCCGCACCGAGGTCGAGATCCGCTCGGGGCGAGCGCTGTCGATCGGCGAGGCGATCGACCTGCAGCGCGACCACCGAGCGCGACTCGCGCGTGCGGCGGACGCCCTCGGGATCGCCCTGGGGTCGACCGGCACCCACCCGTGGGACGACTACCGCGAGCAGCAGTTCATCGACACGGCCCACTACCGCCGGGTCGTCGACGGGCTGCGGTGGGTCGCCCGCCGCAACGCGACCTTCTCGCTGCACGTCCACGTCGGCATCCGGGACGCCGACCGGGCGCTCGCCGTCTGCGACCGCCTGCGCGGCGTGCTGCCGCAGCTCCTGGCGGTGTCGGCCAACTCGCCGTTCGTCGACGGCCTCGACACGGGGCTGCACTCGATCCGCACGCAGACGTTCACGAAGTCGTTCCCGCGCTGCGGCGTGCCGGACCACTTCGGCTCGTGGGCCGCGTTCCGGGAGTACCTCGAGCTGCTCGTCGCGACCGACTCGATCCAGGAGTACACCCAGGTCTGGTGGTCGGTGCGCCCGCACCTGAGCTTCGGCACCGTCGAGGTGCGCATCTGCGACGCGCAGTCCAGCGCGGCCGAGTCCGAGGCCCTCGCCGAGCTCATCACGGCCTGCGTGCTGCAGGCCGCCCGCGATCACGACGAGCGCCGGCCGTTCACGCCGCCGGCTCCGCGCCTCGTCGAGGAGAACGTCTGGCGGGCGATCCGGGACGGCCAGGACGGCCGGCTGATCGACTGGGAGGCCGTGCGCGAGTATCCCGCCGCGGAGGCCGGCGAGCGGCTGCTGCGATGGACGGCCCCGATCCGGACCGAGCTCGGGATCGAGCCGCGCCTGCCGGAGCGCAACGGCGCCCAGCGCCAGCGGCGTAGGGTGGAGGAGGGCGCCTCGCCGGCCGAGGCGTTCGCCGCCGCGGTCGCCGAGACCCGAGCGGGCATGCTGGCCGCCACCCCCGATTCCCAGGAGCGTCCATGAGCAGCAACGATCCCTTCGCCGGTGCGGGCCCCGGCGGGCAGCCCACGCAGGAGCAGCTCCTCGCCGCCTACGAGGAGCAGATGCGCAGCCTGCGCGTCGAGGACGTCGTCGTCCAGTCGATCGCGGGCCTGCTCGAGGTCG
>JALRCL010000906.1 GCA_023268575.1 Patulibacter sp. | reverse complement strand
GCATCGAGCTGACGTCGCGGATGCGCGGCACGTTGCGCACGACGACGTCCTCGGCGGTCAGGACGCAGGCGGCGAGGATCGGCAGCGCGCCGTTCTTGTTGCCGGCGGGACGAACCGTCCCGGACAGCGGGCGGCCGCCCTCGATGACGAACTTCTCCATAAAGACGAGGCGCGCGGGGGTCGAAGGCGCGGAGGCGGCGCGCGGCCGCCCTTCCACGTGCGGGGCGAGCCCGCGAGCGAGGCAAGGCTAGCAGCGGACCCCATCCGCCCCGGGCCACCCCGGTCCCGGCGGACCGCTGGTCCCCGAGCGCTCTCCGCGCGCTTCCCGCGGGACGGTCCCCGGACCCGCCGCCGCGGCGCTGGACGGCCATCGGGGCTTGTCCGAGCGTTCACGGCCGCGCGACGAGCGCAGCGATACGCTCGGAGGCGATGACCGACGGACTGACGCTGACCATCCTCGAGGGCGACGAGACCGGTCAGGAGCTCCTGGACCAGGCCGTGCGCGTCCTGGACCCCGAGGTCATCGGCATCCCGGTCCGCCTGGAGCGCTTCGACCTGTCGCTCGAGAAGCGCCGCGAGACGGGCAACCAGATCGTGCACGACGCCGCCGCGGCGATGCGGGCGTCGGGGTTGGGCCTCAAGGCCGCGACCGTCACGCCCGAGGGCAAGGACGACGTCGGCTCCCCCAACCGGATCCTGCGCGAGGAGGTCGACGGCAAGGTCATCATCCGCACCGGCCGCCGCATCCCGGGCGTCACGCCGGCCGCCGGCATCCACTTCCCGATCTCCGTCGTCCGGATGGCGGTCGACGATGCCTATGGTGCCAAGCAGTGGCGCGAGGGCTCCGAGGGTGGCGAGGACGAGATCGCCTACCGGACCGAGAAGATCAGTCGATCCACCTGCCGCGCCGTGTCGGAGTACGCGTTCCGGACCGCCGAGAAGATGGGTGGCCGCGTGTACGGCGGCCCCAAGTGGACCGTCTCGCCGGTCTACGAGGGGATGCTGAAGGAGGAGCTCGACCGCGCGGCCGCGGCGCGCCCCGACATCGCCTACCAGCCGGTGCTCATCGACGCGCTCTACGCGGGCCTCGTCTCGGGCGCCGCCGACGGACCGCTGGTGATCCCGGCCCTGAACCGCGACGGCGACTGCCTCTCCGATCTCGTCCTCCCCCTCTTCGGGTCGATCGCTGGCGCGGAGTCGACGCTGCTGGCCTTCGACGCCGACTACCGTCCGACCGTCGCCATGGCCGAGGCCCCCCACGGCACCGCGCCGTCGCTGCTCGGCAAGGACGTCGCGAACCCGATGGCCATGATCCTCGCCTGCGCCGCCCTGCTGCACTACGCAGGCCAGATCCACGGAACGACCGGCGCGGACCGTGCCTCGCGCGCGATCTACGAGGCGGTCCTCGAGGGCGCCTCCGCCGGCATCAAGACCCCTGACCTCGCTGGCCCCTCCTCCACCACCGAGGTGACCGACGACGTCATCTCGCGCGTGCGCACGAAGATCGATGTCTGGTCGTCGCTGGGCACGACCGTCTGAGTCGCGCCGGCGGAGCCTCGACCTCTGGTCGACGCTGCGGACGACCGCCTGAGTCGCGCCGGCGGAGCCTCGACCTCTGGTCGACGCTGCGGACGACCGCCTGAACCGCACCGGCGCAGCCTCGACGCCTGGTCGACGCTGCGCACGACCGCCTGAACCGCACCGGCGCAGCCGGCGCCCGGCCCGCTGCGCCGCCGCTCTCGCGTCTCCGCGCCGCCTCCTCGATCTGCGTCGCCCCGCCGCGCTGCGCCTTCCGCGTCGCCGGTGCGCGCTCGCTCCTGTGGCTGCACACGCATTCCCCCGCACCCGCCCCCGCGCGACGACGGCGCGGTCGCCGCGGCGACCAACCGCCGCCGCATGCCGCCCGGGCGCCCTCGCATTGCCGCCCGGGCGCCGTCGCATGCGGCCCGGCCGCGGCCGTGCACCGTCCGGCCGGCGACGCACGCACGCACGCACGCGGCGTCGCCCGGCCGCCTGCCGTCGAGCCGCCCTCGAGCGGCCGCAGGCAGCCAACTCGAGGGCCGCCGGCTCTGCGCACCCGATGGGCTCCCGGGAGGTGCGGTGCCCCGCGGCGCGCGGCGCCTCCCAGGACCGCCGCCGTTCGCGGCCGCACCCGGCCTGTTTTCGCCGGCGCGGCCCGGGCGGGCCGGTCTCGCCCACGCGCGTCCGACAACCAGGCGCGGCCGTCGGAGCGCAGTTTCTACTACGACGTCATGCCGGACGGATCCGGCTTCGTGATCGCGATATCCCGGAACGAGGCGCTCTCCGCCACCGTGCGGGTCGTCGACAACTTCTTCGAGGTTCTGCGGCGGGCGGTGCCGCAGTAGG